>CALFEW010000835.1 GCA_937958365.1 uncultured Chloroflexota bacterium
GCTTGCTCTGGACTACTGCCTAAAACGTAGCTTGCACTATTGGTGATGAAGAGCCACTTTCATGTGAACAGGTATCCAGGGAACACCGGCAAACAAATCATCAGGCAAGCCAATTGCTTGCAGGTAGGCAAGGCGGGCTCCCACTTGCTTGAGACACCCGGCCACATGAAACAGGTCATATTTGGGGCGTTAGACTCCGCCAGGGTTCGCTGCCACCTTTCCAGTCCATTCTATGCGCGTTTCTAAGCCGCTGTAAGCGAGAAAGCCATAAACTTTTCAGCAAAATTCAAGGCTTCTGGGTAACAAGCCAATTCTGGCAGCTGTTTACACTAAGAATTCGGGGTTTACTTTGGGCCGCAAAAACGCTAGACTGTGCTTATGCACAAAAACAAGGATTCGCATGATTGTTTAACGGCCGTTCTGACGGCTCAGGAAGCAGCAACCCTATGGGGACTTTCACGCAATGCCGTCAGTGACGCTTGTCGCCGTGGCGCTTTGCGCGGGCGTAAATCAGAAAAAACCTGGTTGGTCACCCTATCGGATATGCTGGTCTATCAACGCGGCCGTTATTGGCCCGACCTGATTCCAGATGAGATGAGACCCGCTCTTGACCAAGCCATTGCCTTCATGAAAGACACCGAATGATCGTCTCCTACCAGGTATGCTTGCTCCGGTCATGCCTGGAGAGAGCAAATGCGGCAAGAAGAACCCTTCTCCCAATTACATCTGCGATTCACTGACCCCATCCAGTTCGACTACGAAGTGATCCGGCCGGTCGTCTTGTTTGCGCAATCGACAAACAGTCGCAGTCAGGAGACTGAAGTACCGCGGACGACGGTCAGAGAAAAAGCAAAACAGTTTGTCATGGAGGGCATGTTGGGGCTGGTAGACCAGCGCTCAACGGCCGTCAGTAACCGAGAGGAGGGATTTCCCGACCCCATAGCCAAATACATTCTATATCTGACACATCTGTACCCACCTATCCACTATGGCGAAATTGTCCGCATTATCGGTAACAAGTTTGGTTACACAACTGACCACAAAAAGGTGCAGCGTTTTCTGAAACGTCATCCCCTTCCAGTGCAGTTGGAATTAGCCATCACCCACTTTCACGATTTTGACGAAGCATATGAAGCCCGTTGGACAGTTGTACGGATGTTTTACGAAGGGTGGGAGAAAAAAAGTATCGCTGCGGTTCTCAAATTAGCCCGGTCGCATGTGACAAGGATCATTCAGGCTTTTGCAGAAGATGGATTTGAGAGCTTGGAGGACAAGCGCACCCGGCCAGCCAATCACCCCGAAAACCAGATGACGCTTCCGTTCCTTGACCAGGTATTTAAGGCTCAACTGGCGTATCCTGACGCTGGCCGTTTTCGGATACATAGTATTCTCGAACAGGAAATGGGCGATGAACTGCCCAGCGAACGAACGGTGGGTCGGGCGATGGCCCATAATCGTTTCTGGCGCGGTGCGCTCGATCCGCTCAATCAAGAAGATGAAGCTGCTGACAAAAAACCGGCCGAGTTACCTTATAAACCGGTCTACCATCACCAGTACTGGTTCATTGATATTCGCTATCTGGTGCGGTTTGAAGGTAAATGGGTCTACAGCATTTGCATCATCGAAGGCTGCTCCCGCACGATTCTGGCGGGCATGGCTTCTCGTTACCAGGATGAGTTAGCGATTTTGCAGTTATTGCACGCCGCTTTTGGCGACTACGGCGTTCCCTGGGGTATTGTTTCTGACAATGGCTCTGTTTTCACAGCTGAAGCCTTCATGCGGGTGCTGGAAGGATTAGGCATTGAGCCTTGTCCGATAGAATCCGGGCAGGCGTGGCAGAATCTAATCGAGACACAGTTCAACATTCAGCGTCGTTTAGCTGATGCCAAATTCATTCAGGCTGCAACGTTTGGTGAAATCGAGGATGCTCATGC
>CALFEW010000836.1 GCA_937958365.1 uncultured Chloroflexota bacterium
TGGTGAACGGCCGTGGTGGTTGTGGTATTTGCTGGCCGTCAGGGTTGAAAGTGACGGGGGATGGCGCAGGGGAAACGGCCGTGTCTGCGCCTTGCTCCGCTTCTTCTTTGATTGAAAAATCTTGTTGTGTCATAGGTATCTCATGTGCGTTTGACCAGTTTAGTATGGCAAAAAAAGGGGTGGAATGTTAGTGATAAATGTCATGCTTCATGCCCCCGGTTCCTTTGTGTGTTATACTCGCGCCACCTGACTTGCTTAAATTGAAGGAGTATACCCATGCGGGGTCGTCTAAAAACTGATAGAGAAATCGCTAAAATGCGCGTCTCTGGGCGTATGGTGGCTGAATGTTTTGCCTTACTCCAGGAAAGTATTAAACCTGGCGTCAGTTTACGTGTACTTGACCAACTTGTCGAAAATTACATTCATAAACAAGGGGCCGAACCACTTTATAAGGGTTATCAGGGTAGTTCAGCGGATCACCCACCTTTTCCCGGTGTCATTTGCGCCTCGGTGAACCACGAAATTTGCCACGGCTTGCCCAACGACCGCTTTTTGAAAGAAGGCGACGTGGTGGGTATTGACATTGG
The DNA here is from genome assembly GCA_937958365.1 of uncultured Chloroflexota bacterium. Taxonomy (GTDB): domain Bacteria; phylum Chloroflexota; class Anaerolineae; order Promineifilales; family Promineifilaceae; genus Leptovillus. The sequence goes on from CALFEW010000836.1 coordinate 588, forward strand.
CTTGCGTTACAAAGGGTATTGCGGGGACGCCTGCGTGACATTTCCGGTGGGCAACGTGTCACCGCAGACAGAGCGTTTGTTGGCTATCGGTCAGGAGGCGCTGCGGGTGGGCATTGAAGCCGCTCAGCCGGGCAATTACCTCAACGATATCGGCCAGGCGATTCACGATTACGCCGATACGCAGCACGTGTCGGTGGTGCGTGAGTGGGGCGGGCACGGGTTGGGTCGCGTGCTGCATGAGCCGTTGTCTGTGTCGCATGTGCGCCAGACGACGCGCGGGCCGCAGCTTCGCCCCGGCATGACGTTTACCATCGAGCCGATGATCAATGCCGGTACGCATGAGTGGATTTTGCTCAAGGATGGCTGGACGGTAATTACGCGCGATGGCGCGCTTTCGGTGCAGTTTGAGCATAGCCTGGCGATTACGCGCCACGGACCGGAGATCTTGACAAAGCTTTAGAGCCAGTTTCCGTGCGACCATGTGGTGTAACGGCCGTTTTGCAGTTCATTTGCAGCTCATTTGCAGATTGTGAGGGAAACGGCCGTGTATAATTCCCCTTGTTTCTACTGACCATCACAGCAATAGGGGGAAAAAATGAAAAGAATCCAAATTCAAAGGTCGTTCGTAGTATTGCCCGCATTATTCCTGGTTGTGACGTTGCAAGCCTTATATGCCTCGTCCGTGAAGCTAAACCCGCCCTTGACAAACGCTCTTGTACGTTATGCTCAGTTTACCCCAGATAGCCAGAAGATCATATATCGCATCAACTATCAGGACGATAACAGTTATGCCATTTATCGCGTTCCGATCAGCGGTGGAGAGTCTGTGCAACTGTCTCACCGTGGCTTCGATGGGTGGTTTACAAACTATGTTCCTTCTGTTAGTTCGAATAGCGAATACCTTGTCTACCGAAGTAACCATGAGAATGCTGAAGTGCTAGAGCTGTTTAGCGTTCCTATTCATGGTGTGTTCTCTGACACGGTGAAACTGAATGACCAGTTGGTGGTGGGTGGCGATGTCGCCGCCGCCAGCTTTAACGACGCCCAAATCAGCCCAACGAATGATCGGGTAGCCTATATTGCCGACCAGGAGATGGATGAAAAATATGAGTTGTACAGTGTGCCGATTGGGGGGCCAGCCAGTGCAGGCGTTAAGCTGAGTGCGCCGCTTCTGGATACAGAAGATGTGACGATATTTAAATTTACGCCTGACGGCCAGTCTATTATTTATATGGCTAAATGCACAAATTGCGGAAGTAGCGACACGGCGATCTACTCCGTACCAAGCGATGGACCGGCTACGGCCGCATTGAACCTGACGGCGGCGCTTGATACCGGTGGAAGGGTGATCAATTTCAAGATTGGTCCAGACAGCGAAAATCTGGTCTATGAAAGCCTCTCTCAAAGTGGTTTTTCCCATATTTATAAAGTGCCTATCATAGGTGGTACTACCCCTGTGACTGTAACGACAAGATATGTTGACAATTATGACATCAGTCGGGACGGTCATTTCATCGTTTATAGTGCATCGCCAACGTCCACTGCTTATGCGCCTGAGCTTTATCGTGTGCCGTTTGCTACGTCTCCTAATGGGGAGATTAAACTGAATCATGAATTGGTTGAAGGTGGCATGGTACTGCAATTTGTTATCACGCCTGATAGTAGTCGTGTTGTCTATCATGCTTCCGACACGGCACAGACCACATTTGGTCTGTTTGCAGCTTCAATCAATGCGACGGATCCCGTTGTGAAACTGAACGATTTCCCCATCTACAGATGGAGTTATCCTTATCAAGTGACGGATAACAGCCATTATGTGGTTTACCCTGAGGATGATAGGTCAGCATTCTACCGCGTGCCGATTGTGGGGCCATCTAGCGCTACTTTACGGTTAACGGCGGAACTGCCGGATGGCAGCTATGTTGGACCTAGCACGGTTACATCAGACAGTCGCGCATTCGTTTATGTTGCCGACGCGGAAACGGCCGGTGTTTATGAATTTTTCCGCGTTCCCTTTAACGGACCGGTTAACGAAACGGTCAAAATTAATGGCCCTATGGTTGCTGGTGGCGTTGTTTGGAACATAGCCGTTAGTCCAAACGGCCGTTACGCGCTTTACCTGGCAGATGAAGAAGTGGTTGGTAAGTGGGAGTTGTATATTAGTGAGATCAATCCTCCGCTTGACCAGCATGTCTTTTTGCCGGTGGTGACGGCCCATTAAAAGGCAGGTAACAACCTGTCGAAAAGTCGGTTGCTCTGGCGAAATGTTGAAATTATGTTAAGCATGGAGATGTTCCAGTGGGGCATCTCCATGTTGTTTTAGGGCGTGGCTACTGTGCTAGATTCAGGCTGAGACCTCTCAAGGAGCAAAGCGGCTTGTTGGTTTATCTGATGCAGGGGTTGGTATTGGGCTTTTCGGCGGCGGCGCAGCCGGGGCCGTTTCAGGCCTATTTGTTATCGCAAACCATTCGTCAGGGTTGGCGGCGCACGCTTTCGGCGGCGTTTGCGCCGCTGATTAGCGATGGGCCGATCATTTTGCTGGTTTTGTTGGTGCTGACGCGCACGCCGGACTGGTTTTTGGACTTGATGCGGGTGCTGGGTGGCCTGTTTTTACTGTACCTGGCGTGGGGGGCGTATCAGGCGTTTCGGCAGGCGGAGGAGTTGGTGGTGGCGGAAGGGGAAACGGCCGTTTCCCCAAACGTCTTCAAAGCCGCCCTCATGAACGCTCTCAGCCCCAATCCCTACATCTTCTGGGGAACCATCGGCGGACCAATCCTCATCACAGCCTGGCGGCAGGCGCCGGCGCTGGGCGTTAGCTTTTTGGCCGGGTTTTATGGCACGTTGATTGGCGGGTTTATGGCCTTTATTGCCCTGTTTGCCATCGCCAAAAACCTGGACCCACGCCTGGGCCGGGTTTTGAGCGCGGTTTCGGCGCTGGCGCTGTTGTTGTTTGGCCTGTACCAGTTGTGGTCCGGGCTGCGCGGGTTTCTGGCCTAGGATTGCTCAGGCGAGATTGGACCAATCTCCGAGATTGGTCCAATCTGCGACTATTTATTCCCCGTTGTGGTGAACGTGTTGCGTCTGGTTTTTCTCCACCGTTTTCATCAGCGAAGACATGGAATAGATGAACGCGCCGCCGTGCTGATCCAGAATGCGCAGCCGTTCCAGTTCGGCCAGCCGTTCCATGTCGCTGGGCGCAAAACGGCTGACAACCAGGCGTAATTGTTCCAGCGCTTTAACGGCCGTTGTCGTTTGCAGTTCGCGCTCGTGGGCCGCTTTGAGGGCGTCTTCTACTTCCTTCGGCATCAAAATTGGCCCTATTTTGGTGTCAGAGGCAACGATGTCGTTGACCCCAATGCCCTGCGAACGGCGGGTGACTTCTTCTCGAACCTCTTTCTCTAGATTTTTCATGGCGTCTAACCGGTACAAATCGGAGACGCTTTTCTGCTCGATGATGTGGCGCAAAGAATGGATGACGCGGCCGCTAATCATGCCGTTGGAAAACTGGGGCAACCCACGCGCCAGCTTAAATTCCAGGCCCGGTCGGATGAGAAGCGGGTCCATGGTGTAACCGATGGACCATTCAATTTTCAGGGGAATGCCTTCTTTGGTGCGTAAACCTTCCGTGGCCCCTTTGGCCGTCTGCGGCCGTTTGCTGATGCGGTCCTGTACTTTGTCCTGAAAAGGGTTGATGAAATGCTGGTAGGGACGGGTTTTGTACAACAATCGGTGAATGAGATTGTTGGCGTGTAGGTTAAACGGCCGTCCCTGGACAGGTCCGCTTGGTTTAGAATCAATAAAATAGGCGAAATTGTTGGTGTGCCGGCTAAAAATGACGGCAACTTCCATTTCGTCCACAACCACTGTGCCGGCCTGGAGAATCAGCGCCAGCGCCAGCCCCAACCACGAAGCGACGATGAGCATCGTGGCGATTGCAAACGGCCATTGCTGCCAGACGAAAACGGCCGTAATCGCCGCCAAAGAAACCAATAAATAACTGACGATAAAAATGATGGATTGTCGTGACATGCTTCCTCCCTGATGACCTTAAACGAACCACTGAGTGAACCCAGGAACCAAGTTGATGGAGATCGCCCAAAAATTCCTAACTGCTACCAGACACAAAAATCAGTTTACCACAATTTCACCCTATTTTGGCAATGGGAGTTTGGTCGCTAACTGAGAAATACGTTTACATTCAATGAGCGTCGTTTGGCATGAGTGGCGGCAACTTTCGGACAGAGATAAAGTAGAAACGACAGCGGTAATTTGCCAGAGCGATCTGGCGTCATCAGGGAGCTGTGCATATCAACAAAGGAGTATTTACCGGTGCAAATAGCTATGCGTCAGTTAGGACAATCTGCCATTCGTATCACCCCCATTGGCCTGGGAGTCTGGCAGTTTTCTGAAGGTCAGGGGTTTACGGGCTTTGTGTGGAATTCGATAACGGCCGAAGATACCGACGAGATCGTGAAAACGGCCCTGGCGGGTGGGATCAACTGGTTTGATACCGCTGAAATATATGGCAACGGCCGTTCCGAACGGGGCCTGGCGCGCGCCCTGCAACATGCCGGACAGGCCAACGGCGATGTCGTCATCGCCACCAAATGGAATCCAGTCTTGCGTACGGCCAATTCCATCGGCAAAACCATCCACGAGCGGCTGAGTAACCTGGCCCCTTACGCCATAGACCTGCATCAGGTGCATAACCCCGCCTCGTTTTCCTCACCGGAAGCGGAAATGGACGCCATGGCGGACCTGTTGGAAGCCGGGCAGATTCGCGCCGTCGGCGTGAGCAATTTTTCGGCCAGGGCCATGGTCCGCGCCCACGATCGCCTGTACAAGCGCGGTCATTTTTTGGTGTCTAACCAGATGAAATACAGCCTGTTAGATCGGCGCATCGAGCGAAACGGTGTCATGGAATGGGCCAAAAAATTGGGGATTACCATCATTGCTTATTCTCCCCTGGAGATGGGGCTGTTGTCCGGCAAATTCCACGCCAACCCGGACTTGCTGAACGGCCGTCCCCCCGGTCGCCGTCTACAGCTACGCCGCAAAATCGAACAAAGCCGCCCGCTCATAGATGGCCTGTCGGCCATTGCCGCAGAGCATGGTGTTTCCATATCCCAGGTGGCGTTAAACTGGCTGATCAATTTTCATGGCGAAACGGCCGTTGCCATCCCCGGAGCCAGCAAACCGCGCCACGCCCAGGAAAACGCCGCAGCGATGGCCTTTACCTTAACCACCGCCGAAATGAGCCGGATTGATCAATTGTCGCGTCAATTTCTTTAGGAACTGTTCGCAAATGAGGCGGCGCTTCCCAGATGGGTCCAATCTCCAGGATTGGACCCATCTCGCCAGGTCAAAAACGTGCGATTGTTTAGGAGATCTGGTTGCCCCCTCCGCACGCTGCCCGGCTAATCATCAGTGGAGCCTTTGTCCAGGTATGTCACCAACATAGCGCATGCTTCGTTGATGGCTTCGCGCCGGGCCTGGTACTGCTTGCCTTCGTGTTCCAAAGTCAGGTGAACCAGGCGGGCCAGACGTAAGGCGTGCAAGTGGTGAACCACAGTTGGTGGACGCAGGCGCAGGCGGCGGGCCAGTTCCGCCGGCGTCAACGATTCTTCAGCGAGATACCGCAAAATGCGCAGCCGCGTTGGATCGGCCAGCGCTTTTAAGGTCTGGAAAAGCATGTCGGGAACCACCGCTCCCGGCACCAAGGATGCGTCTGCCGGCCGGCCGCCAAAGATAAAAATAACGTGGTCCGCGTCAATCCTACTCAGCACCATCAGTGGGTCCGTCCAAAATGAGGGAGCCATGATGAGTTCTTTCGTGTCAATCTCCTCGGTCAGGCGTACCCCTTGCGACAACGCCTCGATTAATTCCGAAAGCTCCAGGTCGTTTGCCAGGGCCTGGGCACGAACGACGGCCTTTTCCAGAGCGGGGCGGATACGAACTTCCTCCTCGGCAAAAAAGACCTCCTGGTAAGCCTGCAAACCGGCCAGCAGACTTTCACCTGATTCCGCGCCCATCGCCGCTAAATCAAGCCATTTTATCGCTTTTTCTTTGACGTCTTTGGCGGGCAACTTGCCCTCCCAATGCGCCTGGTAAAGGGTTTGCATGCGATTTAGGTCATCATCATTCCAGGCCCCACGAGCCGTTACTTCCTGTAAGATTTCCCTGGTTTCGGGAGGCATAAACGGTGATTGCGTCAGGATGGACAGCCGTTCGACGGCCGGAATAGCGGCCAGAGCCTGGATGACGGTAGCGCCGTCTTTGGGTGCAGGCAGTTCGTAAACCCATTGCAGCGGCCAATTGATGGTCGGTATGATCGTTTGCAGAGCGTCCCGTTCAGCGGTTGGCAGGCGAGAGCGCACGCCGGCCGCCCAGGCGCCGCGCAACCCAAATTTATCGGGGTTGTGTAATACGTCCAGGCTAATGAACATATCGTAAGCTGTCCCGATATCCCAAAGCAACGATGGTGTCCGCATGGTGTCTTTTCCCTTTGATTTCGTAGATGGTACAAGCTCAGATTGTGAGCAGTCAGTTCATAAGTCATCCGGCCAACGCATCGTCTGTTGGGCAAATGGAGACTGGAGATTGGTGTGTCTCTGGTTTCCATGCCAGTCCATGCCTTTGGCACGTATATCAGCCCATTGTAGCAAGAAATGTAGTTTACGGTTACAAAAATGCCACTCTCCGTGGTTCAGACACAAAAATGCCCGACCTCTGTGTTTAGAAGCCGGGCAGGTCTTCATCCAAAATGTCAGGAATGAGGAGAAGGTCTTCAACCGGGTAAGCCCGTACAAAAACTTCCTCCTCGCCTGCCTGACGTGGAGGAGAACAGGCAAAAATGAGTCATGGGCTGCTGCGCCGAGTGGGTGAGTCACGGCCGTATGGTAGAATCAGGCGTCGCAAGGCAGGTTGTTAGACACGGAGAGGGGCGAAACGGCCGTTTCCACACGCGCCTTTTCCTTAAGAGCCGATCCCAGCGTGATGAAAAACTGACCACTGCCTAGAAAGAACCTGTCGCGCCAGGGTGTTTTGATCTGTTCTGGGGCAGGGTAGGGCGGCAGTTCAGGCAGGGTGGATGGGTGGGTGGAAGGGCGAAGCAACTGGTGCTTATTCATATCTTCTAAGAACATCAGAACCTCCGTTCTTATGAACCTGTCGCTGCGACGAAATTGTTAGATGATTATCTATTCGTTAGATGTTTGTCTAATGTATTAGATAATAATCTAATAAAATGACTTTGTCAACCACTTTTTAGCTCACTATGTTTGTAATTTGATAATGGCACGCGGATAAACGCCGATGCGGCCGATTCTCGCGGATAAAAACCATCACTATCAGCGTTAATCCGTCGCATCCGTGAAAATCCGCGTCCCATTTCTTAAGAGTGCAAAAGTAGTGCAGCTCAAGACAGTAAATATATTCTGGAAAACCGGTTAGTTGGACGGCCGTTTCCCCCTTGACATACAAGCCAGATTCCGATTATCTTTACGCACAGCATTTCTACCCAACTCACCCGGAAATCAGGCGTCTGCGCCCGGTTTCGCACAAAGGAAATCACCCATGTTGAATACGCTCACTTGCCCCTCTTGTCACGCCAGCCTCGATCTACCGGAAACCCTCGCGCAGCCGACGATTAAATGCCCATATTGCAGCACCACTGTGATTGTGCCGGAAGATTTACGCCACGGTGGGCAAGGACCGGCCGCCACGGCAGATGCCGATGACGTGCTCCAGGAAGTATTGCAACTGGTTCAAAGCGGTCAGAAGATTGAAGCCATCAAACGGTATCGGGAATTTTTCCGGGTGGACCTGAAAACCGCCAAAGATTCGGTTGAAGCTCTGGAAGCCGGGTGGCGGGGGCAACCCACCACAACCGTCGTCATCTCCCCGTCCGTGCCCAAAGCTGCCGGCTGTGCCGGAGGCATCTTCAGCCTGATCATTTTTCTGGTGGTGGCCGTCGTGGGTGTTGGTGCGTTACTCTTCTTTGTGGTCATGCCGTCCGAGAGTACCGTCAACGAGGCCATCAGCGTCATCTCTCAAGAAGTCAGCCAGGTAAGCAGCTTTAGCAACGTCCACTTGAACGGGCCGGAACTGCTGCTGCCAAAGGGCGATGGCCTTCGGGCCGACGTAGCTTATACCAGCCGTGATTTTGATGAGGAAGTGATGTTGGTGAACTATTTGGAGGGCGAGACCGGCAAGGTTATCTGGCAAAGTGCTGCGTTTAAAGATGAGTTGGGCGCTCAATCGCTTTATGCCGACGACCAGAACATTTATTACATGAGCGAAAACAAACTGACGGCGCTCAATCGGGTAAACGGCCGTACCGCCTGGCAAACCGTGCTGAGCGACCGCCTGCCCTACACATGCGCCGACTGCATGTTGACTTTTGGCGATTTGCTGGTGGTACAAACGCTAGACAGCCAGTTACATGGCCTGAATGTGGCCACCGGCGAAGCCGTTTGGGATGTGCGCCTCGATTTGTCATCCCCTAGAGGGATATGGCGCGTGGGCGAGTGGACGGCCGTTCCCACCGATAATTCCGACAGCGGCGGCGGCCTGGACCTGTTCGATCCGGCTACCGGCAATCTGGCGCAGCGCATCGAGCCACGCTGCGAGCATCCCACCTTCCCGGCCCAGGAACCATCCTTCACCGATCCGTTTTTAATAGATGAAACCGACCAAAGCGTCTACTTCATCTTTGGCTTTTTTGATCCGCTCTGCATCCAGAAGTGGAACTACGCCAGCAACACGCAGGTATGGAACACCTTCATCGAAGATGGTTTGCCGCCTACCGACGGCGTCTTCACCCAGGACGCCAACAGCCTGTATTACAATTCCGGCAGCCGGCAGATCATGGCTGCCGCCAAAAACGATGGCGCAGTGCGTTTGCTGGTTGAAGATGCCTCCTATACCTTGATACCGCAAACAACGCGCAACAACGTCTTGTTGGTTAAAGCAGTGCGGTCTGTGGGCAGCACCCGCGAAGAGTTGTGGGGCGTAGACGTAAGCAGCGGCGGCGTTTTGTGGAAGTTTGTGCCCCAGGCAGACGAGGAAATCACGGCCGGTTCGCTGGATGTGGTTCATGCCAACGATCCCGGTTTTTGGACGGCGCAGTCGTCGTTGAGCGGTGTCCGTTTGCTGCAAGCCCGGCAAGACCCGGCGCGCCTGGTTTTGGAAACGTTAGGCCCACGCGACGGCGCCAGCAGCGGCCAGAAAGATTTGCCCGTCACGGCTTCCACTTCCTCGTCTTATTGGTTTTCTTTGATCGGTTGGGATGAAGACGTGGTTTGGGTAGAGATTGATTTGAGCCAGATTTGGGCCATAGACACGGCTACGGGCGAAATCGTTACTCGTATTCCCTAAAAAATTGCCAATTGCCAACTGTGGCAAAGCTCAAATTGAGCGAAATGTCCTTCACAAATTAATCTGTAGACATGTCATGCTGAGAGCCTGTGCTGAGGCCGCCGAAGCATCCTCCGAAGACTTCGCTCAGCATGACAATTCAGCGTAAATTTGTAGAGGAGATTTTCCGCTCGCTGAACCATACCTCAATTGTCAATTTGTTGGCGTTCTTGCTGGCCGATATAGATCAAGGATTCCAGGTCTTCGCTATCTTGGGGGCTGTAGCGGGCGACGATCTGGCGTACTTCGGTCAGCGTTTTTTCGTCGGCCCAGCCGAGCATGGTGGTGACGTCACCAAAGTCGCGTCCGCGAGACGCAGCCATTTTCATGAGGATGAGGTAGGGAAGACCAAGTACAGGATAACCGACCGCGTCGGTTGTCGGCTGGTTCAGGGCTGCTTCTAGCCATGATTGGCTGCCAATTAACAGGTCAATTTCCACGCCATCGGGTGACTGCAAGATGTATCCGGGGATAGATAAGGGCTGCAAAACTTTGTAGTCGGCTGCTTTCAGGCGCAGAAGTACGGCCGTTTCATCTTCGGCGCGAATCAAGATGTCCATATCCTTGGTCATGCGTTCGGGCATGTAGGCGCGGGTGGCAACTCCGCCCACAATGACCCAGCGAATTCCCTGTAAAATGTCGCGTAAATCGGGCCAATCGTTCATCGCGGTTCTCGTGTTCATCATGGTGTGGCTGCTGCCTGTGCCAGGTTGTGTGCGGCGCAGGGCCATGTCAATCAACAGGCGGCGGCGCTGGCGTGAAGTGAGTTGACCATCAGGGGCGAGGTGGGCAACGGCCGTAGGCAATGCATCAGTCATGGGAAAATTATACCAGATAGCTGGTTTTACATGCGGAACGTCCCGTAACGGCCGTCTCCCATCGCCACATTCAACGTCACCGAAAACGACAGAGCCAGGGCCTGCCGCGTTTGCGCCGGGTCCAGGATGCCATCGTCCCAGAGGCGGGCGGTGGCGTAGTAGGGGCTGCTCTCGTGGGCGTATTTGTCCAGGATGGGGCGCTTAAACTCCTCGGCGGCGGTGGCAATGGCGGTCTCGCTGCGGTCGGTTAGCTTGTTGAGGACGCGGTCCTGGCCGACCGTCCATAGGGTATTGGCGGCGCTGTCACCACTCATCACGCTGATGCGGCTGTTGGGCCAGGTAAAGAGGAAACGCGGGTCGTAGGCGCGGCCGCTCATCCCGTAATTGCCCGCCCCGTGGCTGACCCCGTGGAAGAGGGTGATGCGCGGTACGTTGACGGTGGAAACGGCCGTGACCATCTTCGCCCCATCTTTGGCAATCCCCCCATTTTCATATTTCTGCCCCACCATAAAGCCGGTAATATTTTGCATAAACAGCAGCGGCGTGCCGCGCTGCCCGCACAGTTGGATGAAATGGCTGGCCTTCAGCGCCGATTCGCTGAACAGCAGGCCATTGTTGGCGACGATGCCTACCGGAATGCCCATGATGTGGGCGAAGCCACACACAATCGTCGTGCCGTAGCGCGCCTTAAACTCGCTCAGACGCGAGCCATCTACCAGCCGGGCGATGACTTCGCGTACGTCGAACTGTTGGCGGTGGTCGGCGGGCAGGACGCCGTACAATTCTTCCGGGTCATAGGCCGGGTTTTCCGGCGCTTGTATGACGACAGGCATGGTTTTGCGGCGGTTCAGATGGCTGATGGTTTCGCGCACGCGGGCCAGGGCTTCGTTTTCGTCGCTGGCAAAGTGGTCGGCGACGCCGCTGAGGCGGGTATGCACATCGGCCCCGCCCAGGTCTTCGGCGGACACTTCTTCGCCGGTGGCCGCCTTGACCAACGGCGGCCCGGCCAGGAAGATGGTGCCGTTTTCGCGGACGATGATCGTTTCGTCGGACATGGCGGGGATGTAAGCGCCGCCGGCGGTGCAGGAGCCAAGTACAGCCGAGATTTGCGGGATGCCTTTGCCCGACATGCGGGCGATGTTGTAAAAAATCCGCCCGAAGTGGTCGCGGTCGGGGAAAACGTCGGCTTGCAGCGGCAAGAATGCGCCGCCGGAGTCTACAAGGTAAATGCAGGGGATGGCGTTTTCTTCGGCGATGGTTTGAGCGCGAACGTGCTTTTTGACGGTTTCGGGGAAGTAGGTGCCGCCTTTCACCGTCGGGTCGTTGGCGATGATCATGCACTCCAACCCCTCCACGCGGCCAATGCCGGTGACGATGCCTGCGCCGGGCGCTTCGCCGTGGTACATGTCCCAGGCGGCGAGGGGAGAGAGTTCGAGGAAGGGGCTGTTGTCATCGAGGATGGCTTCGATGCGTTCACGGACGAGCAGTTTGCCGCGGTCGCGTTGGCGCTGGATGGTGGATGACGGCCGTTCCGCCGCTGCGTGTTGTTGTCGTTCGTGGAGTTGTTCGGCTAATGCTTTGTTGTGAGCGTAGTTGGTCTGGTATTCGTCGCTGTTGGTGTGTAAGTGACTGACAAGTTGGCTCATGGGTTTTATCCTGCCTGGGATTGGTCCTGTCTGATTGGTTTTGGGTGGATGGGGCAATTATAACGAAATTGGGGTTTGCTAACAGGGAGGAGATGGGGGCAATCTGGTTTTGAGTTTGGGCGGATTGTCCGGTACTATCATCC
>CALFEW010000837.1 GCA_937958365.1 uncultured Chloroflexota bacterium
CCTGGCAACCAGCCGGCCGGCGCTCGTCAAAGTCATCACCCACGATGGCCTGGCCCGCGGCCAGACGATTATCGGCTATGACTTGACGGAGCGGGTGACGATGATCGCCCCCGACGAGGAATTGGGCGCGCTGGCCCGCCGCGCGCTGCAAGACCCCACCTTTGATTTTGCCGCCCATCTGCAAGCGATTCTGGCGCGGGAACCGGCCAACGCGGACGTGGTAACGGCCGTCGCCGCCGACTCCATGCGCCGCCTCTTCCTGGAAACTATCTTATGAAGCTGCAAGCCGCCATTTTCGACCGCAACAACGTCCTGATCGAATACGACTTCGCCTACGCGCAGGCTTATTTTGGGCCGCTGCTGCCCATCTCCATCTGGGAATTGGGCGACCGCTGGCAAAGTTGGGGGGAAACGGCCGGTTTCCCGGCCACGCCCGCCGACGAGGAGCCGTTCTGGCAGGGCTTTTGGGACCACATCGGCGATGATTTGGGCCTGGCAGGGCCGGTGCGCGACACATTGCACCGGTTTCGTTATGTGGATGTGTTACGGCCGTTTCCCGATGCCCGCCCCACGCTGCTCGCCTTGCGCGCTCTGGGCCTGCGCATTGGCGTGCTGTCTAATTTTCCCCTGGCGACTATTGAATCCTCGTTAACGGCCGTCAACCTGCTAGACGTGGTAGACGCCGCCCTTTCATCCACCAACATCGGCGTCGCCAAACCTGATCCGCAGGCTTACTGGCACATGCTTCACGCCCTGAACGCGCCGCCGGAGGCCACGCTGTTCGTGGATGACACCCTCATCCACGTCACCGGCGCGCAAAACCTGGGCATGGCCGCCTATCTGCTAGACCGCCGCCGCGCTTCTTCGGCTTTGGCGCAAGGCATCATCCACAAACTAAGCGTTCTACCCGCTCTGGCAGAAGATCCAAATAGTTTGCAGTAGTTTTGTAGCTGTTTTGCAGTTATTTCAAGGCCATAAACATATAGAACTGCTACAATCATCCGGCATACTTGCGAGCATGAATGCAGGTCTAATCTGCGTCATAATGACGTAGACTATCCAGTTTGTAGTACCACATGGTAAGTCACAGTTGGCAAACTCACCCTATCCGGTGAGCGGTAAATGTATTGTTTGTAGTTGTAACTATCATGAACCCTTACATTAACTTACTGATTGCTGATCTACAGGCGTTAATCGCCGCTTTGGGGAAAGATGGCGGGCAAATGAGTCCCTCCGTGTACGATACGGCCCAGGTGTTGCGTTACGCGCCACCCGGCGAAGGCACAGAACCGGCCATCGAGTGGTTATTAACGCAGCAACATGTGGATGGAGGCTGGGGCAGTCTGGCGGCTCCTTTGTCTCGCCACATGCCCACGTTGGCCGCCGTTTTGGCGCTGCATCGGTATGGCAAAAACGTCGCCGCACGCGAGGCTTTGCAAGCGGGGGTGGAATTTCTTTACCAGACGGCTTACCAATGGCAGCCGCCGCTGCCGGAGGAACTTCCCACCGGTGTGGAGCTTATCTTTCCGCAACTGTTGGAGGAAGCCAATGGGGCGGGTTTGGGCATTTCGCCTGAACCATACGTCACGCTAATCGAGTTGGGCGATTACAAGCGTCGGCTTATCCAAAAGCATCGGCCGCAAGCGGGCACAACGCCTGTTTTTTCGTGGGAAGCGTGGGGGAATGAACCGGAAACGGCCGTGATAGACGGCACCGGCGGCATTGGGCATAATCCAGCGGCCACCGCTTACTGGCTGCACCTGGCCAATGGCCGGCAGAATCTGGCTGTGCAACGGGCCACGGCCCAAAAATATCTGGAACGGGCTTCCGCAGCCACCTTCCTCAACATCCCCGGCATCGCCCCCACCGTCTGGCCCGTAACCCGCTACGAACAAATCTACGTCCTCCACATCTTGCAGATGGCCGGTTTGCTGAATTACCCGCCGCTGGCCCACCTGGTGGAACCCCAACTCGACGACATCTCCCAGGCGATGACGCCCAGCGGGATTGGCTTCAGCGATCACTTTGCACCCGATGGCGATGATACGTATGCGGCTCTGGCGATTCTGAAAGGGGGCCAGCGCCCGGTCAAGCGAGAAAGCCTGACGCTTTTCCGCAATGAGACGCATTTCCACGCCTATCCCGGCGAGATGCAGCCCGGCCCCACGGTAACGACCCGCGCCATCCACGCCATGTCTTTGTGGGGCGAGCGGTTTAAGCCGGCCGAGGAATTTATCCGTGTGCGCCAGAAGCCTGACGGCCGTTGGGGTGGCGACAAATGGAACACGTCCTGGTTTTATGCCACCTATCTGTCTGTATTTGCCCTTAAAGCAACCGGCGCGCCGGAGCATCAACCGGCCATAGACCGCGCTCTGAACGCGCTGCTTCTCCACCAAAACGCCGACGGCGGCTGGAGTTCGACGGACATGTCGAATTTGACAGAAACCGGGATGGCTGTTTTGACGCTGCAACTATTCCCACAGCAGTTTGCGCCTCGTCTGCAAACGGCCGTGCAGCGCGCCTTCACCTGGATGCTGCAAAACTATCGCCCCTTTGCCTTCAACGAAACGATGTGCTGGCTAAACAAACAGGAATACCGCATTCACCGCGTGGACCGCACCTTTGAACTGGCTGCCATGCTAACCGCAGCCCTGGCGGCAGAAACTGCCACATGAACGTTGACGATTTGCCCGACCTGGAGGAGTTTCTTGCCGCGCCGCCGGAAGCATTGGGGGCCATCGCTCCGGCTACGGTGGTTTATACGCAGGGCGGAACCCGACGGGCGGCAGCGTTGGCCGGCATGTCCCCAAAAAGCGACGATTACATTCAATTCACCCGCCGCGAGATGATCCGCTGCGTGGACTTGTTGTTCCGCGATGGCGTGCAGCACGTTTTTGTGATGGCTATCACGCCAGACAATTACCGTGAGTCTGGGGCGTATCGGGAGCGGCTGATTGCCTTCACGGATTGGGGGATTGCCGGACCGGAGGCGATGGCGGATTACGGCCGTTTAGGTTGGCGGGTGCGTCTGTTGGGCAGCGAAGACATTCCGGCGCTGCGCCCCACGGCCGAACGCCTGCGCCAGACGACGAATGAAAACGGCCGTGCCACCCTCTGGTGCCTGGCCGTGCCCGACGACGACGCCCCCTGGCGGCGGCTGCTGGCGGCGGCGCAGCAAGCCGGGGCCGCCACGCGCCAGGAAGCAGCGCGGGCGTTGTATGGCGAAGACATACCACCCATCACCCTGTTCCTCTCCACCGGCAAACCGGCGTTTACCCATCACCTGTTACCCCCGCTGCTGGTGGGCAATGTGCAATGTTACTGGCGGCAGCAGCCGGGTCACAGCCTGACAGTACAGGAATGGCGGCGAATCTTGTATGATTATGCCTATACGCGGGCAACCTGGCGGCAAGATAAAGAAGGAAGAGCGGAAACGGCCGTTCTGCACGCCACCGCCTGGCAAAAAGCAGCCACCCTCGGCCTGGGCACACGACTTGGCGCATTTTGGTATCCGGCGCCCACGCCCCCACCCGTGGATTAAGCCGCAGCCAACACCGCACGCGGAGGATTGATGAACCAACAGCGTTTTCAGCAGTTTGCCGGGTGGACCGCGTTTATTTCCATGTTTTTTGCGTTGGGGACCATTGTCGTCAGTTTTGCCACCGTAAATTTCGATACCACCACGTTTTACCAGTCCGTCAATCAGAACGCCGCCGGAATGCTGCCCATTTTGGCCGAAAACCCTTCCCTGGCCTGGTGGCCCAGTCTGTTCGATTTTTTTGGCTTTTACCTGCTGCTCATTCCCCTGGCTCTGTACTTGTGGCGTCAGTTCCAGTCGCGTTATGGCGACTGGTCCACGCTGTTTACGGTGTGCGGTTTGGGGTATTTGTTGTTTGGCGCGATGGGCGCGGCCGTTTTGGCCGTCGTGTTTTCGTCGCAGGCGATGGCTTATGGCACAGCCGGCAGCGGGGCCGAACAGATGGTGGTAACGGCCGTTTTTGCCGCGTTTGGCGACGCCATTCAACGGGGCGTGTGGGGCATTCTCGACCCGATTTTGGCCGGCGTCTGGTGGTTGGGCCTGGGTTTGTTCTTGCGCCAGGAAAAGCGGCTGCTGGGCTGGATAACCCTGTTTCTCGGCCTCATCAACCTGATTGGCGGCTTTAGCGCCATCTTGCAATTGGACAGCGTATCCGGGATTTGCCTGAACATTTATTTCATCCTGGCTCCCATTTGGGCGGGTTGGCTGGGCCTGACACTATTGCAAAGAAAAAACAAGGTACTATTTTCCCACTAGGTTAGCGCGTACAGTCACGCATTCTTCACGCATCCCATTTTACTCTATGTTATCATGGGCAAATAGTATGAAAGGACCTGTTAACCGGCCTGACGGCCGTCAAAAAAAATCATAAATTCCCAGGAAATACCAGGTAAGGCCCTTTACCAAAAGTACCATTCAGTCTGAACCTATCACCAGCTAGAATTGAATATGAAGCATCGTAGTCAACTTTTCGCACTTCACATGACCCCTGGCCTATTTTGACTGAAGAGGAGAAAGAATATGTTGGGCAAAAAAACATTACCCATAATCGTATTCAGTTTGGTTGTGATGTTGTTCATTGGTTTAGTCGGCTGCACCGGCGAAACGGCCGCACCGGCCGAAAACGATGTCCCGATGGCCGACACTGTGTCTGATGTTCAGCAAATCGCTTTGCTTACCCCGGAAAACTCGCCCTTTTTCAACACCTTGCAAGACGGGGCCACAGAAGCAGCCAATCGCTTGAACGTCGAACTGCTTACACGTGACGCCGGCAACGACATAGCCACCCAAAACGCGCAAATTCAAGAGATGATAGACCTGGGCGTGAATGCCATTCTCATTACGGCCGTAGACGGTACGGCCGTTGTCGAAAAAATCGAAGCCGCCGCCGCCGCCGGCATTGCTGTTCTCACGGTAGACCGCAGCATTGATTCCGACGTTGTCATCTCTCACATTGCCTCAGACAACGTTGCCGGTGGCAAAATGGCCGGCGATTACCTGGCGGAAGTGTTGGAAAAACAAGGCAGCGTCGTTGAACTTGAAGGCATCGAAGGCACGTCGGCGGCGCAAGATCGTGGCGCCGGGTTTAACGAGGCCATTGCCGCCTATGCCGACATTACCGTGATTGCCAGAGAGATAGCCGATTTTAGCCGCGCGGAAGGACAAACCGTGTTCGCCCAAATTTTGGCGGACAACCCGGACATTGATGGGGTATTTGCCCACAACGACGAG
>CALFEW010000838.1 GCA_937958365.1 uncultured Chloroflexota bacterium
GCCGCGGTATCCTTACCGCGCTGGTGTAAACGCGGTAAGGATACCGCGGCTACAAGAGAAGATTTGCAAAGTGCAAACGTAGTGGATTATGCCAGAGGCAGAAAAGATTACCAAAGTCATCAAGAAGACTTTGGCAATCTGCCATTTATTGCACCTGTACCATGCGCGAGTAGGGGACGCCATTGATGCGATCTTGCTCAAACAGGGTGGGGTAGGGGACAATGACGCCGTGCTGGCCCATATTGCGGATGCGCTCCAATTCGATGAGACGCTGCATGTCGGCGTCGGAGAATTGGCTGACGACTTGTTGCAGCAGAGAGAGCGCTTTGGCTTCGTTTTCAGCCTGCATTTGCCGCTCGTGGACGGCTTCCAGCGCGGCTTTGACGTGGGGCGGCATTTCCATCGCGCCAATCATCACCCGGTTGACCTCGAAACCAAACGGCCGTAACCGCCGATCAATCGCGGTTTTCACCTGCGCCTCAAGCTGTTTGTGCGCGCCGGGCAGGGTCAACTGCTCGATGGTGTATTCGCCGACGACGTGCTGCAAGACGTTGCTCATGTGGTTGCGCACCATAGCCGCCGGATTTTTGGTCAGCGTGCGGGCCACTTTTGCCTGCTTATCGGCCGGGATAGCCAACACGTTCAAGTGATAAGCCAGCCGCCATTCAATCGCCAGCGATAGACCGCCAATGGTCTGTAGACCGCCGGTTCGTCCCTGAACGGCCGTCGAATCGGTAGCAATGGTCGCCGTGACTTGTTCGGTAAACGGCCGTAACCAATGGCTGCCGGGCGGCAAAAAGCGGGCAAACTGCCCGGCGGCATCGTGGACCACAGCCACTTCCATTTCTGGTACGCGCACGTAAGCGGCGCGTCGTATGGCCCAAACCGACACACCCAGGATGCTGAAAACGGCCGTGCCCACCACGCCCTCTACACCGCCCAACACAGCTCCCATCACACCGACGACAGTTATTATGAGAACACCTGAAATCCACCACATGACGCACCTCGTTTCCAGTTAGTGTACAATCAACACTTTTAGTATAGTGTCAACAATACACTTTGTCAATCACCAAAATAGGCACATGCTCCTATTGTGGCAAAAAATCGGCGAGAAAAGTTTATAATAAGACCAGTCCGTTAGGCTGTAATCACAAAAAGGAGTAGATCATGCTCAAAAATGGCTCTTTTTCCGAAGGCTGGACAAATTTACCCCCCACGCCTGGCTTCCTCATCAACCAACAACCCAATCACTGGCAGTTGCGCTGGATTGAACCGGGCCAATCATTGTTTGGTGCGGGTGATACGGCCGGGGGCGTGCCGGAGTGCGTGCATAAACTGGCGGATCAACTGCCGCTGGCGGAGAAGGCACGTCTTATCGAGCATCTCA
>CALFEW010000839.1 GCA_937958365.1 uncultured Chloroflexota bacterium
GTCAGGGGAATACCGGCTTCCTGGGCCTGTCGGGCGGTCAGGTCTGAGGTGGGGATGCCGAGGATGTAGTGGAGACGGCCGTCTTGGAGCATTTGGCCGATCGCTTTGGTGGCGTAAACGGCCGTGCTGCCCGTGCCCAATCCCACCACCATGCCCGATCTGACAAACTCGGCGGCTTTTTCGCCGGCTATTTGCTTCAGCTTTTCAATGGATGCGGCCATGGTGACTCCCGAATTTTACAGAGCGGATTGTTGATCTACTGCTTATAAATCCAACCGGATGACGTCATCTTCGGCGAAGATCGCGCCCACTTCCAATTCTAGTTTTGGCCCGGCGTACAGGTCTGGCGGCGCACTGATGTCGGCCAGGTACAATTCACCCACGACGCCATCGCCGGTTTCGTGGCGCAGCCCTTCTTTGGGCAGAGCCAGCGTCATGGTAGCCGAGGCGCGAATGGCCGGATCGTACACTTTGCCGGTGGTGGTATCCAGGCCGGAGGGAACGTCCAGACTGAGGATGGGCACGTTTTGGGCGTTGGCCCACTGGATGAATCTGGCGGCCACGCCGTAAGGTTCGCCGGCCAGTTTGTAGCCAATGATGGCGTCAATAATTAAATCAACCCCCAACAAGCCGGATAATACCATCCCTGCGCCAATGGTGACAGGCAGCCCCATGCGCCGCAAAATTTCTAATTGATGGGCCGGAACGCCGGTGTATTCTTCGTCTGGATGGGTGATGAAGACGTGGACGCGCGCCCCCCAGTTGTGCAGGCGGCGGGCGCAAACCAGTCCGCCGCCGCCATTGCTGCCGCGTCCGGCCAGGATGACCACAGTCTGGCCGCGGGGATCGCCGTTTAAGAAGCGTTTTCGGGCCAGGTGGGCCAGGTTGCGGCCGGCGTTTTCCATCATTTGCACCAGTTCGATGCGGTAATCTTCGGCCATGGCCCGGTCCACTTCGATCATTTGTGGGGTGTTTACGGAAGGGATGCCGCCGATAGGGGGCAGTGGTCTGGTATTACCGCGCCGTTCTACGGCCGTGCGCCACAACTCGTAGCGGCTGGCCGGCGCCTGCGAAATCCAGCGGCTGAACGTTTCCCTGTCGAACACCAATACTTTTACCGGAGTGGTGGCGCGCACGCTGGCCGTACGTCTGCTGCCTTCCAGCAGGCCAATTTCGCCGAAGTAGTTGCCGCTGTCCAGTTGGGTGATGACGGTATCGGGGGCGTGGGCGGTCTGGTGAAAAATTTCGACGACCCCTTCGACGATGATGAAAAATTTATCGGCCGGTTCGCCCTGGCGGATGATGATCTCGCCGGGGGCGAAGGTTTGCTGCCCGGCAATGGCCGGTGTAGCGGCTTCGAGGATGTCGTTGGCGGTGGGAACGGCCGTGACAGCTTCTTTGTCGGATGTGGTTTCTTCTAAGGGCTGCAATTCACCGGCCGAGATCAGGCGTTCTTGCATGACAGCGTCAAGTTCCTGACGGCTGATTTGTGAATTATTCAGCCAGCGCTCGAATGTTTCGTGGCCCATCGCTATCACCTGGACGTTGCTTCTGGCGCGCACGGTGGCGATGCGTTTGGCTTTTTTGAGCAGGCCAATTTCGCCGAAGTAGCAGCCTTCACCCATACGGTCAATGATGATTTCATGCCCACCCGCGTAATGGCGCACAATCTCCACTTCACCGGCGGTGATGATGTAGAACTTTTCGGGGATGTCTCCCTGGTGGATGATGTCTGTGCCGGACGGGTAAAATTCGGGTCCGAACTTGGGTTTTAGTTCCATGGTTTGTTGGAGAAGGTGGTTGGTTGGTTGAAATCAATAAGCCAACCAACTGCAGAAGCTACTTCTTCTTTTCGGTGAGCTGCCAGGTGCGCAGCACTTCGGCGACGCTCCAGGCCTGGGCGATGCAACCGCGTGGGGTGAAGGGGGCATCGCCATCGAATATTTCGCTGATGCTGCCTACGCCGTGATTGACCATGTGTTGGATTAACGGCCGTAAAAACGAGCGTGCTACTTCCGCGTCATTATACACCCGAAAGTGGGCAGCTACGAAGGGGCCGATCAGCCAGGCCCAGACCGTACCCTGGTGGTAGGCTCCGTCGCGCTTAAGCTGGTCGCCGCCATAGTGGCCGATATAGGCGGTATCGTCGGGCGAGAGGCTGCGCAGGCCATGGGCGGTAAGCAAATGGCGGGCGCAGGCGTCCACCACCGAACGCTGCTGCTCCGAGGTGAGTGGGCTGTGGGGCAGGGAAATTGCCAGAAGCTGGTTGGGGCGCAGTTTGCCATCGTGGCCGTCGGGACCATCTACAATGTCATAACAGTAGCCCATTTTGGCGTTCCAGAAGCGCTTGAAGCCCTTTTTAACTTTCTGAGCGAGGGTCTGGTATTCGTCCGGATCAAGCCCTAAGACCTGGGCAAATTCGGCCATAGACATGAGGGCGTTGTACCACAGGGCGCTAATTTCCACCGGCTTGCCAATGCGGTCGGTGACGACCCAGGAACCGATTTTGGCGTCCATCCAGGTGAGTTGGATGCCTTCTTCACCGGCGTAAAGGAGGCCGTCGGACTCATCCATGGCAATATTGTAGCGGGTTCCGCGGCGATGCCAGCGAACGATGTCTTCTAAAACGGGGTACAGCTCGCGCAGCA
>CALFEW010000840.1 GCA_937958365.1 uncultured Chloroflexota bacterium
CACCCGCGCCCACAGCGATGGGTCGCAAAAAAGATTGTCGCAAAAAGGCCAGCGTCGTCGGCTCTGGCGCTGCGTAAAAGATTTGCAGGCGGCCAAAACCGAGGGCGGAAACGGGCTGGGAATAGACCAGCCAGCGCGAGCCGTCCGGGTGTTCAAACACGCCGGTGATGGCGTTGCTGGCGTCGTTGGGCAGCAGGCGGCGCAAATTTTGCACCCCTTCGATGGTATCGCCCTGCCAGCTATCGTCGGGTTCGCTGTCATAGAGGACTTGTTTGGTGGTGACATCGGCGATGAGGACGCGCACATTGTTGTCTACGGCCGTTTGCTGCAACAGCCGCTCATACGCCGATGTATCAGCGCCCGCTTCCAGCAAGCGGAACAATTCTTGCCGGTTGCTCGTGCCCACGGCCGCCAGGTGCTGCATGGTAGACAGGTAACGCACGCCTGGCCGCGTGGCAAAAAACAACAACGCCATCGTGATCACCAGCAGCACAATGGCAATAACGCCAACGTAAGATAGCAGTAAACGACTGCGTAACGTGTTAAACATGGTAGTGGTTGGTTGATAGTTGATAGATGTAAGGGGTGACTGACTCCCAACTATCAACTATCAACTGTGATCAGTTTGTAGCCTTTACCCCAGATGGTTTCAATGGTCAGGCTGCTCCCGGTTAGTTTTTCACGCAGGTTGGCGATGTGGACGTCTACAGTGCGGGTACGGCCGTAAAACTCATACCCCCACACCAAATCCAACAATTGGTCCCGCGAAAGCACCATGTTCAAATGGTCCATCAAAGTAATAAGCAGGTCAAACTCTTTGGTGCGCAGGTCAATCCGCTTGCCGGCAATGGTTGCCAGGTGGCTGGACGGGTCTACGATGACGTTGCCGGCCTGACGCACCTTACCGGCTGTTGGGTCGGTGGCCGACGTGGTTCGCCGCAGGATGGCGCGCACGCGGGCCACCAGTTCCCGCGGGTTAAACGGTTTGGTCAGGTAATCGTCGGCGCCCATTTCCAGGCCGACAATTTTGTCTATGTCGTCGTCGCGGGCGGTGAGCATGAGGATGGGCAGCGTGCCCTCGGAACGCACACGGCGGCATACTTCCCAGCCATCCACTTCCGGCAGCATCAGGTCCAGCACCACCAGAGTGGGCGGTGTTTTTTTGATGTAGGCCAGGGCGTCACGGCCGTTGGTCACCGTGTCCACGCGGTAGCCATCTTTTTCCAGATACAGCCGCGCCAGGTCACGAATGTTGGCCTCATCATCTACCACCAGAATGGTCTCTTTGCTCATTCGCCGCCTCTAGTCATCATGAAGAAATGGGTACGCGGATGACACGGATTGGACGGATTTTTTGCTGTATTCGTGAAAATCCTTTCAATCCGTGCGGCTATTCGCTTAACAAAGCGATGGCTTCAATTTCAACGCGCGCGCCCAGCGGCAGCGCCGCCACCTGCACGGCCGAGCGGGCCGGGTGGCGGTTGGTGAAGTAACGGCCGTATACCGCATTCATCGCCGCAAACTCGCCCATGTCCTGTAAAAAGACCGTGCATTTGACGACATCGTCTAACGTGGCTCCGGCGGCAGTGAGAACGGCCGTCAGGTTTTGCAGCACCCGCTCTGTCTGAATGGTGATGTCATTCTCCACCAGTTTGCCGGTCGCCGGGTCTAGCCCTACCTGACCGGCCGTAAAAATCATATGGCCCACTTTCACTGCCTGCGAGTACGGACCCAGCGCCGCCGGCGCGTGGTCGGTGTGAATAATTTCTTTGCTCATACAAGCCTTCTCCTTTGCGTTGTCAGACTGGTTGACGGAATCATGCACCACTCAGGACACATCACGGATAGCCCTTCGCGCATGACGATGAATGCCCTAAATTTCCCAGGCCAGCCTATTTTAACATGGCTGCATAATATGATAAACTGGAGTCATGAATGTTTGGCCGCTTGTCATCGAGTTGGGCAGCTTTTCCATGACCAGCGTTACGCCTCTGAATGAACTGTTGTGGTTCATTGCTGGCGTGTTTTTGTTGGCAGGGTCGTCAGCGGCCGTTTTGTGGTGGAACCGTCGCGCGCGGCGCGATCCCTTCGTTTAAAACCTGTCTACCGAGCCTGTCCACAGGCCAGCGTCCCTGCCGGTCAGGGCATCAGCCAAAGTTTTTCCATAATTTATATTGTCAACAGGAGCGTCAAAATGATTGATGTCAATCAACTACGTCGTGGGGTCTCTTTCACTCTCAACGACAATTTGTATAAAGTAACCGAATACAGCCACAACAAACCAGGGCGCGGTAAGGCGACCATACGTGTAAACGTGAAAGATTTACGCACCGGGTCTAACTTGCAGATAACCTTCACTTCTGGTGACCGTGTGGAAGACATTCGCCTGGATAAAGCCGCCTTTCAATATCTCTATGATGATGGTCAATTCCACGTCTTTATGAACATGGAAACGTATGAGCAAAAGCAAGTAGCCCATGCCGTGCTGGAAGACGACAAATATTACCTGCGGGACAACATGGAACTGGAACTGCTCTCTTACGAGGGTGAGATTCTGGATTATATTTTCCCCAAGGCCATGGAATTTGAGGTTGTGGAGGCGGAAAATGCAGTGGCCGGGGACACAGCCACCGGCGCTACCAAAGAAGTCGTCACCGATACCGGGCTGCGGGTAAAAACGCCGCTTTTCATTCAAGTGGGCGACCGTATTAAGGTGAATACGGAAACGGGCGAATATAGCACCCGCGTTTAGCCAACAGGCAACATAGGAACGCGGACGGGATGTCCGCATTTTCACAGCAGCGAGACGCCTGGGGTCTCGTTAATTTGTTATGATGAGACGGCCGTATCACGGCCGTCTTTTTTTGCGTGAAAAAT
>CALFEW010000841.1 GCA_937958365.1 uncultured Chloroflexota bacterium
GCTGCCCACCGGCGGCTCTTGCTGATAGACGTCCACCGCCGCGGCCGCCACCTTGCCACTCTGCAAAGCCGCCGCCAACGCCTGCTCGTCAATCAATTTACCCCGCGCCACATTGACGATAATCACGCCATTCTTCATCTGGCTGATGGTGTCTGCGTTGATCATGTTCAGCGTCTCTGGCGTTACCACACTGTGCAAGGTAATGATGTCCGCCTGCGCCAGCAGCTCCGGCAAAGACACCATCTTCATCTCCAATTCACCGGAAACGTAGGGGTCATAGGCCACAATCTTCATACCAAACGCCAGCGCCCGCCGGGCGACCAACCGGCCAATATATCCCAGGCCGATCACGCCCAGCGTCTTGCCATCCAACTCCATGCCCATAAACTGCGCGCGCGCCCATTCACCGGCCGCCACCGAGTTGTGGGCCGCCACCGTATGCCGGCTAATCGCCAGCATAAGAGCCATCGTCTGTTCGGCTGTGGCGACGCTGTTGGAGCGCGGCGTATTCATCACCATCACGCCATGCGCCGTCGCCGCCGCCACGTCCACGTTATCCACGCCAATACCCGCACGGCCGATCACCTTTAATTTCGACCCGGCGGCAATGATGTCGGCGTCTGGCCGCGTATCGCTGCGAATAATCAAGGCATCATATTCGGGAATCCTGGCGATCAGCTCATCTTTGCTCAACCCCAGAATCATGTCATAGCTCATGTCGCTCATTTCCGCCAGTCGGTCCAGACCGGCCTGACCCAATTTGTCAGAAATCAAAATCTTGTATGTCATTGTTGCCTCTTCTATCAAAACTTGAGATTCTCTCGCCTGGAACTGCCAAAGTCCCGAAGACCGTTGCCGCCCCAGTCACCAAATGTCACTGCAAACTTTAGTATATCCAATGATTGGCAATTGGCACGGCAGATAACACAAAAAGAGCCTGCTATTGCAGGCTCCTTATCATCGCATGGAGAGAGGAAGAACTTATCACAGACCCAGGCGGGCCGAAGCCTGCCGGCACAAACCACTGCCACCGGCTGCCATCCATTCTGCCAGCCGTTCGCTGCTGGCTTTCCCGGCCTTGGCGTCATCATAAATGCCTTTGGCCCAGTAGAAGTAGCGCTGTGTTTCATTCGGCCAGGTATCGTACGGGTTATCTGAAGCGCGATATCCGCCATTGTAACCGGCAAACGAGAGGAAAACATCGCCGCCCGTGTGCTGCAACATCGTGGCGTAAAACTTCAGACCACGAAACGCATTGGTATCCGGGTTTTGCATTTCCTCACCGGCCGTAAAGTGAAAAGGCATCACCTGGAACAGCCCTTGCGCGCCGGCGCTGGAGACCGCGTTGGGGTCGCCGCACGATTCGATCTGCATAATTGTCGCCGTGATGTCCGGGTCCAGCCCAAATTCGGCGGACCAGGCCACAATCTGGGGCGCCCAATGCTGGATTTCCGGCGAGAACAGGGCGGCAATGGAACCAGTGGCCGCGCCGGTGGTTTCTGTTGTGGTCTGAGTTGTGGTCTCAACGGCCGTATCCGCCACCGCCACTTCTTCCACCGCCCCAGTACCAGCCTCCACCGAAATCCCAGACAGCAGCCGGGGAAAAACAAACAGGGCCATCAATACCAGTACCATGCCCACCAGCGCCGGGACCACCATCATCCGCTGTTCTAAGGGTGAACGGCCGTAAACAAATCGCTGATCCTGCCACTGATAGCTGACCTCGATATACGGGTCAAATTCGGCGTCACCGTCATATTCTCTTGTAAATGGCGTATCAACAATTTCGTAGACAGTCACGTCGGCATCCTCCAATCTTGTAAAACGCGGGGCGATTTTTCCCATCGCCCCATGTTATTAACCCTGATTTTGTCCTCGCGCCTGCACACCACTCATCGGAACACGACGCATGCTGGGATTGGGAACCGGCGGCCGCTGCCGAACACGCGAGGCTCCATTGCCGCCACTTTGCGGGTTGGTATTGACCCGCGTCGGCTGCGCCGGAACCGGATCATATTCTTCCAGAAAATTAGGAACTTCAGCGGTCCGCGATGGCGTGGCCTGCTGCGGTTTGGTAGCCATGCGCGGCCGGGGCGTCGGGACCTGCTGCGTCGGCTGTGGGCCGGAACCGGCGCGCAGAGGACGCGGCGCAGGGGCTTGAACGGGCGGCGCAGGCTTAACGGCCGTTTGCCGCGAATTGCTAAAGTCAAAGATATGCTCACCGGCCACCGTAAACGCGCCGATAAATAGGATGCGGGTCAGCCAGACCAGGACCGCCACGAAGATAGGCACGTATTTCAACAACTGCCCACGGCTCAAGACCTCGTTGCCAAAATCATGATTAAGCAGCGTCAGCGACACCGCCCACCAGGTCATCACCGCATTCATCGTCGCGCCCAACAGCCAGGCGCCCATCAAATACCACACTTCTTTGGGTTCGGCGCTGCCTTGTTCCGGCGTGAACAACCGCACCAGACCGGCAAAGTCTATGGCGCAAAACGCAATCGCCAGGATAGCCGCCCACTGCAAACCCAGGAATTGCACTTCACCCAGCAAATTCTGCAAGGCATAGCGCGTGGTATCAAAGTTAAAGATTTCAAAGGCCAGCAGCGCCACAATTAAGATGACGCCAATCACGACTTTGCGCGGAAAGCGCAGTCGCTGCTGGTCAAAGCCGAAGCTCAACGGATTTGAAGTGCGCATTTGCGAATTTTGCATGTTTCTTCCTCCAATGACAGCAAGGGCCTCTTTCCAGGTACACCTTGTCTGTCTGCTCCTTCTA
Organism: uncultured Chloroflexota bacterium; assembly: GCA_937958365.1. Lineage (GTDB taxonomy): Bacteria > Chloroflexota > Anaerolineae > Promineifilales > Promineifilaceae > Leptovillus. The sequence goes on from CALFEW010000841.1 coordinate 2,783, forward strand.
CAAAATGTTGCCAGAGTGATGACAATTCTGTCTACCCGCTACGGAAATTAGAACGTTCTATCGGGTAATTAGAACATATGTTTTATAGCACACCCGTTCTATGATGTCAATATTCAACTCCACCCCGTGTGACATTACCTGTCCACCCCGGAGGCATGAACTTCCGCCTACGGCCGTATGCTGCCAATTTTGGCCCCATTTCCGCCCAGGACGAGTATAATTGCCTTATGCTGCTCATCCTCACCCACGAAAACGGCGATTTTGACGCCATCGCTTCCCAATTGGGCGCGTACAAGCTGTACCCGCACGGCACACCCCTGCTGCCCAGGCGGGTCAATCGCAACGTGCTGCAATTTGTGACCTTGTATTGGGACGCCTTGCCATTTGTCCGGCCGGTTGACTGGCAGAAACGGCGCGTGGAGGAAGTTCTGCTGGTAGATACCCAATCACTTTCCAGTGTGCGCGGCCTGATCCGCAAGCCAAAGGTTTTGGTGATTGATCATCACGTGAATCATGGCGAGCGGGGCGTGCAGGCGGGCTGGACGTATCAGGTGGAGGCCGTCGGCGCGACGACGACGCTGCTGGTGGAACGCTTGCAAGCCTCCGGACTGGCTCTGACGACCGAAGAAGCGACCCTGCTGCTGCTGGGCATTTATGAAGACACCGGTTCACTGACCTACGACACAACCACCGGCCGGGACGCGCTGGCCGCTTCCTGGCTGCTGGACCAGGGGGCGCTGCTGCCGGTGGTGCGGCGTTTTTTGAATATCCCACTCACGGCCGTGCAGCGCGATCTTTACGACCGACTCCAGGCCGCCGCCCAATGGCAGCGCATTCAGGGCCAGGCCATCGTCGTGACAGCGGCCGTTGCCCCAGACGATTTCGACGAGGAAATCTCCTCGGTGGTTCACCGCCTGCGCGACGCGCTGTCGCCGGCCGGGCTGTTTGCCCTGGTGCAGTTGGGCCGCGACGTGCAGTTGGTGGCCCGCAGCAGCCGCGACGCCGTAGACGCGGCCAAAGTGGCGCGGGCGCTGGGCGGCGGCGGCCACAGCCGGGCCGCGGCGGCAATGATTGTCGGACGGCCGTTGGCCGGCGTGTTGGCGGAACTCAACGCGCTGCTGCCCCAGGCCGTGGAGCCGATGGCCCGCGTAGAACAGATCATGTCCTTAGGCGTGCAAATGCTTGATCCAAACACCACGGTGAGTGATGCGGCCTTATTGATGCAGCGCTACGGTCACGAAGGCTACCCGGTGGTAGACCCGAACACACGGCAGGTGGTGGGCCTGCTCACCCGGCGCGGCGTAGACCGGGCCATCAGCCATGATTTGGGCCGCTTTTCGGTGACGCGGGTGATGAAAGAGGGCAATGTGACAGTACGGCCGTCGGACTCCGTGGAGCGCGTACAGCAGTTGATGCTGGACAAAGGCTGGGGGCAAATCCCGGTGGTCCCAGACAGCGATTCGGGCGGCGACGGCCGTGAGAAGACGCCCAACGGCGGCAGTGGCTTGCCCATTGGCGTGGTCACTCGCACCGATTTGCTCAATTTCCTCTTCCAGCCGCCGCGTGACGCCGGTGAACCGGATGTCAAACAACTGCTGCGCGATTCGCTGGCCCCGCCGTTGTGGAGCTTGGTGCTGGCCATCAGCGCCGCCGCCGCGGAATTGGACATGCCGCTCTATTTTGTCGGCGGCCTGGTGCGCGACATGCTGCTGGGTTATGCGCCCACCGACCTGGACATGGTGGTGGAAGGCGACGGCATCACCCTGGTGCAGAAATTGCAGGCGCAGTTCGGCGGCGAGGTGCATACGCATCGGCGTTTTGGCACGGGCAAATGGTTTGTGTCGGCGGAAATCTGGCAGCAGGTGCAGGCGTTGTATGCGCCAGAAGCAGAGTCGTGGACGGCCGTTTCCCACCTGCCCCTGCCCGCTTCCATAGACTTCATCA
>CALFEW010000842.1 GCA_937958365.1 uncultured Chloroflexota bacterium
TCCTGACGCTTACTACCATCGGGGCCAAAAGCGGCCAGCCGCGCACCACGCCGCTGGTGGCCATTCCTTTTGGCGAAAGTCAGCTGGTTATCATCGCCTCCAACTGGGGACAGCAAAAGCACCCGGCCTGGTACTACAACATTTTGGCCCATCCCCAAGTGACGGTGATGCAAAACGGCCGTGCCAAACCCTACCTGGCGCGTGAAACTGAGGGGGCGGAACGGGAGGCTTGCTGGCAAACGGCCGTGCAAACCTATCCCGGCTACACGGCCTACAAACAGCGCACCACCCGGCAAATCCCCGTCATCCTCCTCACCCCAGCCGCAAACACAGATTTACATTGACTCCAAAGCATTGGGACGCGGACAAGCGCGGATGAACGCGGAAATTTGGCATGGTTCAAAACCATGAACAAGCACCTTTACAATTGAATGAGCATAAATTGCGATCCCCGACAGGCAAAAACTTTCGACAAAACAAATGTCGAATTTGACAACCAGTTGTAGACGAATGTTTACCCGACAGGATAGCCAAGCAGTGTCAGCCAATCGTCTGCGCCAGGGTCAATACCAGCCAACTGATAAGGACTTTTTCCCCGGCGTTTACCCCGTTCAAACACCCGCATATTGTGCCAGAGAACAAAAAGATTCAAATAAAGTTGCAGCGTCTCCGGGCGGCGAAAGGCTTGATGGTTGTGCAAGAATTGCTTCAACAGCCCATTGACCCCTTCTATCATACTGCTGGTACGGCAAGCTGCGTTGAGCAATGCCCACAACTTGTCGGCTAGCAACCGTCTCTGAGAATCATGGGCAATCAAGGCTTCAAACGCGACCCTGGCTGCTTGAGCCTGTTGGCCAAAAGAACGATGCCCATTAATGAGAGCCTGCTGTAAGCGCCAGTGACGGGCCACAATCTGCATGAACGATTCTTGTCGCTCATCGGATACAACCTGGGCCATTTGTTCACGATAGGGTTGCAAAGCAGTTGCCAACCAACCGAGGCCTGTCAGCAGTTGGGAGTGGTAACAACGTAACGTTTTGACCCACTTTTGGACACGGGGCTGGTCAATCGCGGCCATGGCGGTCAGCGCTTCCTCTAACAGCCACTCGTTGATAGTCCGGTCACGAATTTCACCACTGCGCCAATCCACCAATTCTAACGCGTCCACAAAATGAGATAACCATTCAGCCAAGGCGGCGTGTTGGTCATAACGCAGCTCTTCTTGCCTCACGGCGGGGATATACTTTTCGTCAAACAGGGTATCGTCCCATTGTCGAAGCAGTTTCTTTTCCAGTTTGACCACTTGATGGGTAGCCTGGAAAGCGGCCCGTTCCAGGTCGCGCAAAAGCTGAGAACCATCCCGTTGGATATGCCACACATCCTTTTGCACCGGCACATCAAGCTCCGCCGCTGCCTGAGATTTGCCATAC
>CALFEW010000843.1 GCA_937958365.1 uncultured Chloroflexota bacterium
CACCTGATCATTTACAGAGGAACCCTTTGGGGCTACCAAATACCGTTCAATCAAGAAGCTTTCCGCCTTGCCACCGAATCATTTCAACTCGCCAACGATCGCCTTAATCTATTAATCGAAGAACATGGCGTGAAAACGGAATATTTCTTACCCCAGGTGCGTACTAAGACCAATCTGGCTTCGCTCAATCGTTTGACGGCCGAAGGTTTGAGTGATAATGCCCAGAAAGACTTGCTGTTGCAGGCGGGTACTCTTTACAGAGAAGCAAACTCCTTAGCCAGTCAATTGGAAAATGATCGGCAACAATCTATAACAATTTGCGTCGAATTAGGTTATACCCACGCTTTATTGCAACAATGGTCTGCTGCTGAAGTATCCTTCAGCGAAGCCTTTGCCATTCTTGAGCAACTTCAGCATCAAGCGCACGGCAATGAAGACCATGCCCGTTTATTTGCACGAATCAGTGAAGCTGTCAGTTATACCCTTTGGCTACAGGGCAATGCGCTGGCAGAAGAAAACCTTCTTTTGGAAAGTCAAGCCATGTATCAGAAAGCCATTGCCCAAACAAAATGGGCGATTGAAGTATTGCAACAAAATATTAGCTATCCAAACCGAGATTTGGGACTGGCGTTTTATAATCTGGGTGATTATTTCCTGGCGGCCAATGATGTGGCAAGCGCCTGCAAGTACTGGCGCTTAATGCTGGCGGTGGAAGAAGAACTACAAGCGTTTGATTTTTCTTCCATTGTGCAAGAGCAACTCAAAGAGCACTGTTCATAAAGGCCACCAGGTCGCGGGAGGGGCTGATGAATCGCACACGTTACAATCGGTGGATCTCGGTTTTCATTTTGTTATCGTTGCCAGTTTTATCCGTGCTGACGTTGTTTAAGAGCGTCCGTACGCCTACAGTTTATGCGGCCAGTTTTATCGTCTCCAATCCGGCCGATAGCGGCACCGGCACCTTAAGGCAGGCGTTGGCAAATCAATCGGCAGGCCTGGTGATTACGTTTGATCCGGCCGTTTTCCCCCCCGGCGCGCCAACCACCGTCATGGTGCAGTCAGCCTTGCCAACCGTCGTCCAAAATGGGTTGATCATAGACGCCAGCAACGCCGGTGTTGTCCTCAATGGTTCCCTGGCTTCGGCCGGAACCAACGGGCTAACATGGACGGCCGATAACGGTGCCATTCGCGGCCTGCGGATTGACAGTTTTTCTGGCAATGGCATCGAATTATTGTCTGGCGCATCAAGTAACACCATTGGCGGCAGCACGGGCGGCGGCAGCGCTTTACTCGGTCAGGGCAACCTGATCACCCGCAATGGGGCCAGCGGCATCGCCATTCATGGCGCAGGAACCAACAACAACGTTGTGCATGGCAATTACATTGGTCTGGATGCCAGCGGCCTGTGGGATTGGGGCAACGGTACAAACGGCGTCTCCATTTGGGAGGGGGCGAGCAGCAACACGGTGGGCGATACGGCCGTTGACCGGCGCAACGTCATCAGCGGCAACACTCACAACGGTGTCTGGCTCCACGGGGCAACAACCACCGGCAATCAGGTAAAAGGCAACCTGATAGGCGTGGGTGCCAACGGTCAGAGCAGCGTCGCCAACAGCCTGGCTGGCGTCTCGCTGCAAGGCGGCGCCCATCACAACGATATAGGCGGAACGGTCGTTGGGGCAGGCAACCTGATCAGCGGCAACAGCTCATCGGGCATCTATCTGGGCGATACCGGGACGGCGAACAATCATATCCTGGGAAATATCATTGGTCTGAACGCCGCGGGCACGGCCGTAATCGGCCAGGGCTACCACGGCATTTTGCTCACCGGCGGGGCCAGCAGCAACCAGATTGGCAATGGTTCCGCCGCCGGGCGAAACGTCATCAGCGGTAACAGCATAAGCGGCATACGTTTAGAAGGCAGCGCCACGACCGGTAACATCATACAAGGTAATTACATGGGCAGCAGCGTCAATGGCCTGGCGGCACTGCCTAACGGTATGCACGGCGCAGAAATCACTCTGGGCGCACACAGCAACCAGATTGGCGGCAATCGCCTGGCCGGACAGGGCAATTTACTGAGTGGCAACACAAATCATGGCCTCGTACTGGCCGAAGAGGCGCATCACAACACCGTGCAGGGCAACCTGATTGGCCCGAACGTTACCGGCATGGTCTCTTTGGGCAACCAGCCGTATGGCGGTATGGACATCACCAATGGGGCCCACGACAACATCATCGGTGGCGCAGGGACGGGCGAAGGCAATATCATCAGCGGCAACTCCACCGACGGTGTGGCCCTTTTCGACAACAACGGCGCGACGACTACAGACAACCAACTGTTGTACAACTGGATTGGTCTGGCAGTAGATGGTCAGACGCCGCTGCACAATGACGGGCCGGG
>CALFEW010000844.1 GCA_937958365.1 uncultured Chloroflexota bacterium
ATACCCTGCTGCGGCGTCATCATCGGATACTCTCACCACGCCGCTGCCATCCGGGGGAATAAGCGCGCCAGAGCTTAGGCCGCTGTCGAGCGGCTCGCTCGCGCCCAACAGCTCTTCCAGCCGCCGCACGCGGCGCAAGAGCGCGTCCACGTCGTCCAGGATGTTGTTGCGCTGAGCGTCTCTGGTTAGCAGGCTGGTCATTCCGTTTCTCCTACCAGCAAATTACACACGCCGGCCTGCGGCATGTATTCCCGCCCAAATACCTGCACCCGTCCGGTAAAGCCGTCAAACCCAAAACGGGGTACATAAGCCTCCAGCGAATCGCCCACGTCGTATTCGCTGAAGCGGGCCGGGAAACTGTTTAGCACTTCCAACGTCAAGGCTCGCACCGGCTCTGCGCTGCCCGCCAGCAGTTGGTCGCCTAACGCCCCCAGTACGGCCGTGCTGCTTACGCTGGAGTTAATCGAAGAGCCTTCTCTCCGACGGTATTGCCCCATGCTGCTCAGGTTGCTGCGGTCAGCAACCGGACGCGATGCGCCCCAGGTGTTGCCGCTGCCAGCGACATGCCACAGGTTGATAATCGTCCCCTGCTCATTCAGGCTGGCTTTTGTGACATTACGGCCGTCCACTAAACTTAAATTCGTATGGTCTCGCCCACGTCGTTGGGCGAAATGAGCCGTAAACGTGATACGGCCGTTCACCAACGAGGGCGTGACGAAGAAATCGCCGCCCGTAAACTCGACCAGCTCATTGGCGACGGCCAGCAGTTCCTTGTAGTGGTAATCCTGGTCATACAGCTCGCCGCCATACCACACGCTGCCAACTTCCAGGCCAGTGGGGGCGGTGTTGTTTGCATTGACAATCACGTCACGAAAGATTTTCCCGGCGCTGGCTCCCATGTAGACCTCGCTGCGGCCTGTTTGCCGCAAGGCCAGGAGGCGTTCGCCTGAATAGCCATTAATCGAAATCGTTCCGTCTTCCCACTGGCGAGGCGTATCCAGAATGCCACCCCAGTCCGGCAAGCCGTTGTCAAATTGCAGCAAGGCGGCCGCGCCAAAGCGCAGCAAATCCCCATACTTCGCCACGTCGCGCCGGGGGACCCGCGCCGTCACCTGCCCCACGCCGTTTTTGCGCCAGACAACCTGCTCTACCAGAGCGTCTAACGTCCCCAGCGCGCGGCCGGTCGTGTCACCTACCACGAAGCTGAACATTAGTGGTAGTACCTCCGATAAAATTCCACTTCCACTTCAATGTCAGCAATTGCCGCGCCGGTAAACTTGAGCGTGGTGTACCCGGCCGCCAGAGGCAGCCAATACTGACGCGCCTGGCCGATAGGCGTGACGGCCTGCCCCTGGAGGCTGTGGTCTGCCAGGTAGACCACACGGCCGTTGCTCGTGTCAATTTCCAGCGTTTCGTCCAGTTGCATGCTCAATTGCACGTACAGACCGTCACCGACGAGTGGCTCGACCCAATCTCCCGGCAGGACCATGAAGCTGTCAAAATAAGCGCCGCGGGCCGGGTCGCTAATGCCACCCCAGGCCCCGTATTGGCCTACAAGAAGCCGCAGGCCGTTGGCGCTAGTGGGTTTTTGCAAAACCTTCTGTCGCACAGCCCAATCGCTGCCGGAGGGGAAGCCGATTTCCACCGTACTCACGACACTGCCCCCGCTGCCTGTCAGCCACTGCGCCCACACGCTGCCAACGCCCAGGCCGCTTGCCCCTGGCTTTGCGGCGAATGACACAAGCGCGCCGCTGCGTGGCACGGCCACGTAAGGGGATAGAACGTAGTTGTCCTCGTTCAGTGAATCGCCATACCAGCCAATTAACAGCGCGTAGGAACCTGCATACACGTCGGTGTTTTGGCGTGTGAGCCAGCCGCCAGGCGCGTCGGACCAGTTGTCCGTACCGCTTTCAAACGAGCCATCAACCACAGCGTTGGCCGAAACGTCAGCCAGGCTGCCCACATAGGTAATTGTCAGGTCCAGCGAGTAGTTGTTGGTTTCGACGCCCATTGCCACCACCGGCGTCTGTGTGTTGTCAAGTGTCAGGTTTGCTCCACCAATGCCCATGTAAGCCTGGAAATGGGCGGCCACCACGCCGCCTATTTGTAGCTGCGCGCGCACTTCCGGCGCGCCACGGCCGTTCTCATCGGTGCAGTCAACGAGGGGCGTCCAGGAGACAAAGGTATCGCGCGGGGTGGGCGCGTTGATTGCCTCGATCAGCGTACCGGAACGGTAAAATCCAGCCTGCCAATACTGCTCGTCATCTATTGTGAATGCGCTGTCGAGGTATAGATGGCCTGACGTTAGCCAGAGCTGGCTGATGCCGCACGCATTGGTGATGATCAACTCGCCAAAAGACGGATTATTGGTTTTTGTGTACTCTATAGCGATGCCTGCCCAGGGCCAGGGGGATGTAGTTGGACCGGCAACGGGTGGTGTATCCGAATAAAAGTACGTCAGTCTACTACTCCGATAGTAGCCCCATCCGGCCCGGTCCAATCCCTCCACGCCTAGCAGCGTGTAGACCCAGTAGCTATTCGTCGAGGCTGCAAGGTCAAATACTGGCGCGAACTCACTGCCAGCCAGGTTGTATACGGCCGTTGGGTTGCCATACAACACGTAGACGCTGTGCTGAATCCAGTATGCCGTGTCGGTGGTTGTGTGCGCGGCGGCAGCCGTGCCATGCGCAGCGCGGGTGATGCCGGTGAATTGTTTGGTGCTGTTGATTTTGCCGGTGTAGAGAAATGCCTCGTCGTCTATGAGCAGGATGCCTGACGACGGGAAATTCTCAATGGTGAACGAAGCCGTGCCGGTCAGCTTGATATACTCGATGTCTCCACTGGACGGGATCGCCTCGGCCAGCAGGCCGCTTTGCGCTGGCTGGAATGACATGAATGTCCAAATTTTGGTGGCCGAGGTGTTCATGCCGGATATGAACCGCGAGATGGCCTGGCCGTCTCGCTGCACCATCACGTCGTCACCATCCGCCTGCATTTTGCCGGCCGTTACCAGAGTGGAGGTAATCCAGCCACCGTTGGTCAGCTCCACCGGGTGATTGCTCGCCGCATACGGTGAGCGCCAGACGATGGGAATCCATCGCTTGTAAGTGTACTGGCCGGTCTGCGCCTCGGTTGGCGTCAGGCGAACGGTGGGATTCACCACGTCCTCGCCATCGTTGTGAATGGTTTCCAACTGACCGCTGGCTGCCAGCGTGAGCAATTCGGTTACGGCCGTCGCGTCACGGTAGCGATAGTCCGGATCGTAATAGCCGTCTGGCTGGAGTATGGCCGCAAATGCGTAGCCCGCGGCGCCGTCTATCTGCACCAGCGAGGTGGGCAATGCGTAAATGACGCGCTCCCGGCCGCTATCGTCATCGGCTATTACCAGCGGCCTGGCCTGGCCGTTTTTGCCGTCAAACCATTGGTGCAGGCGGGTGCGCAGCGCGTCCGCATTGTCGGTGTCCTCGATGGAAATTTGCAGTGGTGGCAACGTGTGGTTAGCGCCGTAGCGCACGGCCGTGATGACCGGCGCGGCCTGGTGCCGCTCGGCGGTGATGGCCTCCAGTGGCGGCAGGCCGTATGATTTTTGCATGACGGCCGTGAAATTGACGCCGTCGTTGATTTCTGTGTGCCCGTTCCAGGAGACGATTTTCATGCTGATGATGATACCGGCTGGCCTGTTGGATACTCCCCACAAAGCAAAACGGCCGTCTCTCAATTGAGAGACGGCCGTTTTAGGTGATCAGTGGAAACGGCCGTTACCCCCTTCCGGCCAGTTTTTTCAAGTCCGCCAGGACACCACTCCCGCTCGTCGCCTCCTGGACGTAAATCGGCGCGTAGAAATGGTAATGTTCCGCGCCCGCCGTCGCCGTCGCCGGGGCTGATCCGCGGCCCGTGAGGCCCAGCGCCGGCGCGGACTGTGAACTGGCCAGCAGTCCGGCATACTGCTGTGCTGTGTTGATGGTTGGTTGAATAGCCGAGGAAACGGCGGTTTGCAGCCGATCTTGCATGGACTCAATGCCGCGTACCATGCCGAGGATGCTCATGCGGCCAAAATCCGTAAAAACTTTGGATGGCGAGGCGATACCCAAAAGCCGCTTTGCCGCTTCGATGGCATCCTCTACCACGCCGGTTACGGAGTCAATGAGCGCCCCCGCCATAGCCATGGCGCCGTCTTTGAGCGACGTCATGAGGTTTTCACCAACGCTGCGGAAATCTTCTTTCTTCTTATCTATCCAGTCCCAAATCTCCTGAATCTTGTCGGTAACGGCCGTGTATATCTCCTCCGCCTTGTCGGTAACGGTCTTCACAATGGCCTTCCAAATGTCCGACAGTTTGGTAGATATTTCGTCCCATTTCGTATCCCACCAAGTCTTTAGCTCATCGAGCTTCGTGGTAACAGCCGTGTAAACGGCAAGTATTTGCTCGCCAATGAAGGTGACAATGGCCGTCCAGATCTCCGACAGCTTGGTGGATATTTCGTCCCATTTCGTATCCCACCAAGTCTTTAGCTCATCGAGCTTTGTGGTAACGGTCGTGTATATCTCCAGGATTTTCGTGCTGACGGCCGTAGTAATAGCCAGCCATATCTCAGAAACCTTGGCGGAGATGGACCCCCAGGTGGTATCCCACCATAGTCGCAACGCCTGAACCTTCTCCGTAACCGTCGTGTAGAGTAACCATGCCATCTCGGTAACGGTGGCAACAATCTCTGACCACGTGTCAGTTAGCACTTGCCGTATGGCCTCTATTTTTGTCGAGATACTCTCGCTGATACGCCCCCATACTGTGGACACAATCAGCTTTACGTCTTCCCATATGGCGGCCCACCTATCCCGCATCTTGTCAAAATCCAGTCCCATACTGGCAAAAATCCCGCGCAAAATATTCAGCAAGCTCTCGCGCACGGCCGCTAACTTCTCCTCGACAACCGTCTTGATCGCCTCAAATGCCAAACCGGGTATGGACTTAAGTAATTCCCAATTACTGCGCCATAGATCAGTGAACTGCCCCCATCTCGTTGAGACCCAAGTAACAATGCTGGTCAGGAAATTATCAAATTTCTCCTTGACGTTATCCCAGGCCATCTGGACAATTTTTTTCAGGAGAACCCAGTTAGCTCGCCATTGCGCCGTGAACTTTGACCATCCGGTAGTCGCCCAAGTGACAATCCCGGTCAGGAATCCATTGAATTTTTTCTTGACGCTGTCCCAGGCTAACCGTACTATCTCCTTAGCCAGTTCCCAGTTGCCACGCCATTGCTCCGTTACTGTGGCCCAGTCCGTACCAAACCAACCCGTTACCCAATTGAGAAACGCCCCAAATGCCAGTTTGATTGATTCCCAAGCGCTGGCGACCGCGCCTTTGGCCGTCTCCCACGCGCCCGCCCAATCGCCGTTGATGACCTGTAAGACAATAGTCACCAGATTCAGGAACAGCGTCACCAGGCCACCTAACAGCGGAGATACCACGTTCCATAGTCCGAGCAGCCCGGCCTGCCCCTTCGTCGAGAACTCGATGAATTTCAGCGCCAGGTCGCCCAACTTCTGGCCGACCTCTTCTATTAACGGCCGGTTGTCCTCGAACCACGCGGAGATTTTCTCGAACTGCACGACGACGAAATCACGAATGCTGCCGCCAACCTCAACCAATTTGCGGCCCACGTTACCAAACGTGCGATCCGCAAATTCAGTGATCGGGCCGCGATTCTCGTCGAACCAGCCGCGCAGCCTCCCCAGCGAGTCTTGCAGACGGCCGTTTGCCCCAGACATGAACCCGGTAGCCGTTGCCCATTTACCACTTATGGTTCCGGCCAGGTTGCCCCATGTCTCGCCCAGGCCGGTTGCCGCGTCCGTCAGCGGCGCAAACTCCGCCTCGATGTCTGCCATCAACTGGTCAATGACATTCGGGACCTTCTCGGCGTTTTTAGTCACCTCATCAGCGGCCAGGCCCATCCCGTCGCCCAGGCCCGCCATGCCTTCCTCAATGTCCCCCAGCACCGAATCTGCGCCGCCCAGCGCGTCGGCGATAGAGCCGCCCATGTCGCCGATGCCCTCGGCGAGTTGCGCCAGCAGATCCATCTGCTCGCGCATCAGGTCGTTTTGTTTCTCCTGCGCATCAATCATCGCCTTGGCGACGGCCATTCGTTCCTGCGCCGATTTCTGCTGTGCCTCAGCCGCCGCCAACTCCGCTTCGGCCAGAGCCATTGCCGCTGCCTGCTGCGTCTGCGCTTCCGCTTTAGCAGCGTCGGCCGCCGCCTGCGCCGCGTCCAACTTCTCCTGCGCTGCGTCAACGGCCGTATCCCGCTCGTTTTCGGTTTCCCGGATGTTTTGGCGTAGCTGGAGTTCCTGCAACTCCAGCATGAGCAGTTGACGTTCAGAGCCATCAACGGCCGTTGTCGCCAAAATTTCCTGAATTTCCGTCATTCGCTCCGCGTCGCGTATCGCCTGGCGCTGGTCCTGGATGTCCTGCACCTGCGCGTTCAGCGGTTCCAGGATGCGGTTGTACCGCTCAGTGATGCGGTTTACGTTGGCCTGCGCTGCGGCAACCCGCTCGTTGGCGCGCTGAAGGTTTTGCAGCGCGTTGGCGTACCGGTTTACCTGCTGCCCCAGGTCGCCGCCATACGCCTCGGCCAGCTCGCGCACGGCTTCCACGTCGCCATCCGACATCTCCCGGATCGAGGACAGCAGCTCCTGCGCCCGCGTGACGCGCGCAGTGGCCGCCTCTACCTCCAACAGCGCCACCGCGTAATCGCGGATGTACTCTGGCAGCGGCCCGGTGGCAGCCAGGATGCTGTTAAACGCATCCTCGCCCACCACGCCGGTCTCGCGGATTTGCTCAATGACATTGGCAATGGCCTCGCGTGAGCCGAGGATTCGTTCAATCAGCGATGTATCATCCTCCGGCGCAATGTTGCGTAAGTAGCCTTCCACCGTGTCGGCGATCTGGTCAAACACGCCGAAATCGGCAGAAGACATGCCGCCCAGCCAGGCGTCAATTGTGCCGGTCCCCCAATCGTCAATCTCCGGCAGCAGGGCAGGGGGGCTGCCTGGCTTCAACCAGCCTGCGATGATCTGGCCGAGTTTTTGCAGCACACGGACAACGGCCGTTGCCGCCGCCGCCATGCCTCGCGCGAGGCTGATCACGATGTTGCGCCCCCAGGAGTTGGCACTCTTGTTAATTTTGCCGAACGTGCCCCCCAGGGCGGTGCTGATGCCTCCCGCAAATGCCCGAATCACTCCCAGGATGCCGCTGGCAAACGCCTTCACTGCCGCAAAAAAGGCAATGATGCGGTCGGCGTTGTTTGCCAGGAAAGTGGTAACGGCCGTCACCGCGTTCCGAATGTCGTCCTTGAACAGGTCGCCGATCCGGATGCGCAGCGTTTCCACCACGCCCTGGAAAATTTCGACGCTCCCGGCCAGGTTATCCATGCGGGCAGCAGCGGCCGCCGCTGCGCTGGTATTGCTCATGGCTGCCTGGAGCACATCGAACTCCGTAACACCCTCCTCAATCATCCGGTTGGCCTCAGCTTGCGAGACGCCAAAAATCTCCATTGCCTCAGCCGCCGTCAGCGTGACGGTCGCCCCGGCCTCCATCAGCCCGGCCGCCGCATTGACCGCTCTTGCGCCAAACAGCGTCGCCAATGCTTGCGTGCGCTGCTGCTCGGTCAGCCCGGCTAATTGCGTATTAAGCGCCCTGGCGATTTCCGACATGCTCCTCATGTTGCCATCTGCGTCGTAGAAGGCGTTTGTGCCATCGGCCGTCACCAGGTTCAACTCCTGCATGACCTGCTTCATTTCGGCCGTTGGCGCGGAGAGGCGCTGGAGCATCGTTTTGAAGCCGGCGCCGGCAGAGGAGCCGTCGGAGAAGTAGGGGGCGATGGCCGCGATGGTCGTGTTTAGATCATCAAACGACACGCCGGACGTGGACGCGACGCCACCGGCCTGGGCCAGGGCGTACTGATAGTCGGTGATGTCGAACTTGCTATTGTTGACTACCGAGGTGATGCCATCTACGGCCGACTCCATGTTGGCCGCCTGAATGTTGAACAGCGCCATTACGTCGGTGGCGATGTCGGCGGCCTGGGC
>CALFEW010000845.1 GCA_937958365.1 uncultured Chloroflexota bacterium
GCTGGCCCGCGAGGAGATGCCGGACCTGGACGTGACCCTGCGCGGCGCGGTGTCCATCGGTCGCCGCGTGCAAGATCCGCTGGCGGAGTTGGTGAAGATTGACCCGAAAGCCATCGGCGTGGGCATGTATCAACACGACGTAAACCAGACAGCGCTGGCCGCTTCGCTGGATGGCGTGGTGGAATCGGTGGTGAATCAGGTGGGCGTGGACCTGAACACGGCTTCTCCGGCGCTGCTGACTTACGTTTCCGGCATTGGCCCCAAGCTGGCGGAAAAGATTGTGGCGTACCGGGATAAAAACGGCCGTTTCCCCAATCGCCAATCTATCCTCAAAGTGAACGGCCTGGGCAGCAAAGCCTTCGAGCAGTCGGCCGGTTTTCTGCGCATTCGGGATGGCGTGGATCCGCTGGACGCCAGCGCCATCCACCCGGAGAGTTATGGCGTGGCAACGGCCGTTTTGCAGCGCGCCAACCTTGCCGCCACCAGTCACCCGGCCAGCCGCGAAGCGGCGTTGCAGCGCCTGCGCCAGCAACAGCCGCTAGAAGCGTTGGCCGCCGACCTGAAAACCGGCGTCCCGACGCTGCTAGACATCTTTGAGCAGTTGGTTCGGCCCGGCCGTGACCCCCGCGAAGATTTACCCCTCCCTCTGCTGCGCAGCGACGTCTTGAGCATGGATGACCTGCTGCCAGGAATGCGGCTGAATGGCACGGTGCGCAACGTCATTGATTTTGGCGCTTTCATAGACATCGGCGTGAAGCAGGATGGCTTGCTGCACCGCACCCAAATCCCCCGCGACGAAACGCTGAACGTGGGCGATGTGTTGGAAGTGTGCGTCTTGAAAGTGGAAAAAGAACGCAACCGGATCAGCCTGGGCTGGCCGGAGAAGTAGTCAACGAAAATTAAATAACCAACAAAGCTGAAGCTGGAGACTGAATCAGTCTCCAATCTCCAATCTCAGTTCCATACTCATTTTGTACTCACCCCTAACTTTTGTCAGGGTGATTTCCCCTTCAATTGGCACTGCGCAAATCTGCCTTCTGCCGGCTGCGGTCACGGCCGTTTCGTTTTACCCTATTCACAGTAACCAAAAACCAAACCGGGTCATCCTGGAACCGAGGGAATGAAATGAAACAGTCACGAAAAAATCAATGGTTCATGATGCTGCTGGCGCTGGCGCTGGCGCTGACAATGATCGCCGCAGTCTCGACCGCGGAAAGCCCGGCAACCGGGCCGGTTGGCCGTAACGTCAGGCAGCAGGTGATGGACTATTTTGCCGACCCGGCATGTCTGCCTGCGGCACAAGACAGCTCGTCGCCCGAAACGGACCTGCTCCGGCCTTTGCCTGAGTGCTGGTTAGTTTCCGGGGAACAGCCTGAACCGGGAGCAGATTAGCATGAACATTCACACGAATCATTACCACAACGTGGCTATTTTGGGGGTGAACGGCCGTTTAGACGCCATCACCACGCCCACCTTCACCCAAGCCATACAAGAACAACTGACCGCCGGCTGCAATCAACTGGTTGCCGACCTGAAAAAAGTAGATTATCTCAGCAGCGCCGGAGTCAAAGCGTTGGTGATTGGCGCGCAGCAAACGCGGCGGCAAGGCGGCGATTTTCGCATCGCCAATGCGCGATCCCATGTGAAATATCTGCTGCATCTGGCCGGTGTAGACAGCGTCGTCAGAATGTATCCCAACGTTATAAGCGCCACCGCCAGCTTCTTCCCAGGCCCCTCCGCCGACGAACGGCGCGATGAGCCTGCTGCTGAAGATGTTATAAGCGTGGCCCACCACCACGAATGAACACCCTGGGAGCGCAGGCGTCTCGCCTGCCCAGGCGGACGGGACGCCCGCGCTCCCCATTCTCAGCCGAAAATCCATTACGCGCTTTGTCGGCGCAACTGGCCGTATCCCAGGCAGTTGCACTACCTGCGCTCATTGTCGTTTATAATGTGAAGCTGGAAATGCTGCCGATGGTATTGGCGGCCATTGGCGGAATGCACTTTGTACCTTACACCTGGCTGCATCGCACCCGTATTTATCTGGCGTTGGGCAGTTTGCTGGCCCTGGGCAGCTTCTTTTTGCTGCTGCAATT
>CALFEW010000846.1 GCA_937958365.1 uncultured Chloroflexota bacterium
CATGCCCGTCGTCGTCGGGCTGGGCATCCCGGCCGACGCGCCCAACCCGGAGGCGGGCGCACGGTTGATTGAGTATCTCACCCGGCCGGCGGTACAGGAGCGCATCTTGAACGAGTTGGGCTTCTTCCCGGTGGTGGGTGGCGTAGATTTCTCGAACCTGCCTGACGGCGTAGCCCTGGAAGCGGCGGCTGTGACCGCGCAGGCCAACGCCAGCGATGCGCTTCCGGCGCTGCTGCCGGTGGGCCTGGGCGAGCGTGGCGGTGAAATCAACCAGATTTTCATCAACGCCTTCGACAGGGTTGTCCTTAATGGTGAAGACATCGCCACGGTGCTGGCTGAGGAAGCCGCAAACCTTCAGGCGCTGTTGGATGAGACCGGCGCGGCCTGTTGGGCGCCTGATCCGCCCAGTGACGGGCCTTGTCAGGTGCGGTAGGGACGAAAGGGTAGAGACGTTGCAAGGCAACGTCTCTACTATCTGATCTTTACGAGGCCTTATGAGCTTAAAAGAAGGCAAAAAACGGCCGAAGCAATTCAACCTTACCCCTTATCTGCTCCTCCTACCGGCAGCCATCTACCTTCTGATGTTCTTTGCCTGGCCGATGACGCAAGCATTGCGCCTGGCAGTTTGGGACGCGGCGGCGCAACTGACGTTGCACGAAGAGGCCGACCAAGACAGCCCGGTAAACGGCCGTTTACCCCAGGGCAGTCAGGTAGAAATTGTAGACAGGCAGGGCAACTTCATCCCACCGGACATAGCGGCCGATGGCTCCACTTTGCTGACCGAAGTCTGGTTCCAGGTGAGCGGGGAGGACAGCCAGGGGCAACTGGTGACGGGTTGGGCGTCGGAAAGCCGGGTGCGCGTGCGGGATGAGGCGGCGGACGGCACGCCGTTGACTGGTTCCATACGCACGCGATTGGGCAGCGATGCCGACCCACTGACCAGTCTGTATAGTGAACCGAATGATAACAGCGACGTGATGGGGCGGCTGGCAGCGCGAACGGCCGTTGCCATTGTAGACCAGGCAACGCTGGAAGTGTGGTATCTCATCCAGGCCGAACAAGACGGCGAACTGGTTGCCGGCTGGTCGCCCGCCCGTTACATTCAGGTGTTCGGCGATGGGGAAAGCGGGCGCATTGACCGGGGAAACAGCGGCCAGTTGACGACCAAATATTTCCAGCGCATGTTCAACGACCGCTTCTTCATGCCCGCCTTACGCACCACCGTCTTGCTCATCTTGATCATCGTCCCGGCGCAATTTGTGCTGGCGGTGATTATGGCGTTGGTAGTCCAGGCGCGGCTAAAAGGCAACACCCTCTTTCTCTACATTTTTGCCATTCCCCTGGCCGTCTCCGACCTGGCGGTGGGCATTCTCTGGTTTTCGATATTTACCCAGCGGGGGTATCTGAACACGATTTTGCAGGGGTTGGGATTGATTAGTTCACCCGCGACTTATCTGGCGGCCGATACGCGCTACTGGATTATCATTGCCATTTGTCTGGCGGAAGTATGGCGGGCCACGTCACTGGTGATGGTGATTGTCGTGTCGGGGCTGCAAGCCATTTCGCAGGAGGTATTGGAGGCGGCGGAGGTCTTTGGGGCGACGTTGTGGCAGCGGGTGCGGCACGTTATCTTACCGCTGCTGCGTCCCAGTTTGCAGGTGGCGCTCATCTTGCGCACGATTTTGGCCTTGCAGGTGTTTGCCGTGGTGGTTGCCTTAAGTGGCGGTGATGTGGTAACGGTGCTGGCAAATGAGACGTACCGGCAATATAACGATTTGCGTAACTCGAATGTGGCGGCCGCCTATGCCAGCTTTATCTTGCTGCTTTCGATGGTCAGCGCCATCTTTTATCTGCGGACGCTGCGTACGCAAGAGGAGGCGATGGAATGATGAGTGAATCGCCAGGCGTAACGGCCGTTCCTCAAACAACTGTAAGGAAAACGGCCGTTGCCAGCGCCGAAATCCAGGCCATCCACCGGCGAATGATGCGCCGGCAGCGCCTGAACCGCATCCTCACCTACGGGTTAGCTATCGTTCTCGCCCTCTGGGTTCTGGTGCCCATCTACTTCATCGCTTCGATGGCCCTCACCACGCGGGAAGAGGTACGCGCCTATCCGAAGGGCGTCTTGCCCTTCATCCCCTTCTCTACCGAAACGCTGACCTTCTTCCTGAATTCCACCGGCATCGTATCCGGCATCATCAACAGCGTCGTCGTCGCGGTGATTACCCTGATCCTTTCGACGATTATTGCCGCCCCGGCCGGCTACGCCATCTCCCGCTACAAGTTTCCCGGCCGCGAATTCTTTCGCCTGTCTATTCTGGCGGTGCGCGCCTTTCCCATCGTCATCCTCGCCATTCCCCTGGCCGTCGTCTTCATCAACCTGGGCATCTTCGACAGCGTCTACAGCCTGGCGCTGATGCACACTGCCTTGACGTTGCCCACGACCATCCTGATCATTGGCAGCGTCTTTGCCAGCATTCCTTACGAATTGGAAGAGGCGGCGATGGTTTTTGGCTGCACGCCGTTGCAAGCCTTCCGGCGGGTGGTGCTGCCCCTGGTCTTACCGGGCATAGCCGCGGCGGCCATCTTCACCTTTGTCATGTCGTGGAACGAGGTCTTTGCCGCCAGCGTACTGACCATCCAAAATCGCACGCTGCCCGCTCAGGTACTCAACGCCCTGGGGCAATCGTCGGAACCGTACAAATTTGCCGGCGGCTTTTTTATGCTCATGCCGTCGGTGATTTTTATCTTCTTCATACGCCGCTACCTGTTCAATATGTGGGGGCAGATGAGTAAGTGAAGCGTTGGCTGGTCGGCACAAACCAACCAACTAACCAACCAACTTCCAGAATAAAACTATGGCTGAGATTTTGATTGAAAACGTGGTAAAGCGCTTTGGCGATTTTGTCGCCATTGACGACGTTTCCCTGACGGTCGAAGACCAGGAGTTTGTCGTGTTGTTAGGGCCATCGGGCTGTGGCAAAACGACATTGCTGCGCGCCATTGCCGGGCTGGGCATGGCCGATGAAGGGCGCATTTGCATTGGCGGCCATGATGTCACTTATCTGCCGCCCCGCGAGCGGCGCATCTCGATGGTTTTCCAGAGTTATGCCATCTTTCCGCACATGAAGGTCTACGATAACATTGCCTTTGGCCTGAAGATGAACAAGTTGGCGAAACAAGAGGTAGACCGGCGGGTGAAACAGGCGGCCGAACTCCTGCACATTGAGGGGATGCTGGACCGCTATCCCAGCAAAATGAGCGGTGGGCAGCGGCAGCGGGTGGCGGTGGCGCGGGCCATCGCCATGCAAGCCCAGGTTTTGCTGATGGATGAACCGTTGAGCAACCTGGATGCGCTGCTGCGGCTGGAGATGCGCGCCGAACTCAAGAAGCTGCTGCGCGAGATCGGGGCGACGACGATTTATGTCACCCACGACCAGATTGAAGCGCTGAGCATGGGCGACCGCATTGCCGTCATGAAGGACGGTATCATTCAGCAGTTCGATTACCCCAATCGGGTGTACGACTTACCGGCGAACTTGTTTGTGGGCAGTTTTATCGGCAATCCACCGATGAATTTTATGTCGGGGCAGGTGCAGCGGCAGAATGGGCAGGTGCAGGTCCATATTGGCGACTTTCACCTGACGCCGGAAACGGCCGTGCAAAATCTCTTAGCGCCGCTAGACGGCCGTTGGCTCCTATTCGGTATCCGGGCCGAAAACATGGAAACGCTGGCCGCGCCAACGCCCGATGCCCTGGCTGTCGAGGTCTTGGTGGTCGAACCGCTCGGTTCACAAAATTTGCTCACAGTGGAAATTAACCAGAACACGGTGAAGGTGGCGACGCATCCCACCTTTGCCGTATCGCCAGGGCAGACGGTGTGGCTCCGCTTCCCGGCGGATAAGATTCGCTGGATAGACCCGGAGAGCGAGACTGTATTGTATGGCTGAGTTGATAGTAATATGCAAACGCTGTTAAGCGAGATTTATGGCGCTGAGGTGGGGCGGGAAACATGGGGCCGATTACAAGAACTGATTGCTGCTTATCGGGCGCGGCTGCCGCAGGGACAAACGGCCGTTCTCTCCGCCCAAGACGCCATCCTCATCACCTACGCCGACCAGGTGCAGGAAGAGGAACGGCCGTTTCTCCCCACCCTGACCGATTTTTCCCAGGCGCACCTTCAGGGCATCGTCAGCGCCATCCACCTGCTCCCCTTCTACCCCGCTTCATCCGACGATGGCTTTTCGGTCATTGATTACCGCCAGGTACGCCCTGACCTGGGCGATTGGGCCGACATAACCCGGCTGGGACAGCAGTTCCGCCTGATGTTCGACGCCGTCATCAACCATATTTCGGCGCAAAGCGACTGGTTCCGCGCCTTTTTGCGCGATGACGCCCGTTACCGCGAATATTTTACCGTGGTCGAGCCATCGGCTGACCTGACGGCCGTTTTCCGACCCCGCGCCCTGCCCCTGTTGACAGAAGTGGCAACGGCCGTTGGCCCCAAACACGTCTGGACTACTTTCAGCCCCGACCAGATTGACCTCAACTACCGCAACCCAGACGTGCTGCTGGACGTGGTGGAGACGCTGCTCTTCTACGTCGCCCAGGGGGTCGAGTTCATCCGCCTGGATGCCATCGCCTTTATGTGGAAAGAGCCGGGCACGCGCTGCCTGCACCTGCCGCAAACCCATCACCTCATTCAGGTGCTGCGCGCCGTATTGGACGAGGTGGCCCCGCAAGTGTTTCTGATCACCGAGACCAACGTGCCCCACGAGGAGAACATCTCTTATTTTGGTAACGGCCGTAACGAAGCCCAAATGGTTTACAACTTTTCCCTGCCGCCCCTGACGCTGCACACGTTCCACCAGGGAGATGCGACAGTTTTGTCCCGATGGGCCGCCGGGCTGCGGCTGCCTGGCCCGCGGACAACCTTCTTCAACTTCCTGGCCTCCCACGATGGCATCGGTCTGACCCCGGCGCGGGGCTTTCTCAGCGAAGCGGACATCGGGGCCGTGGTCGAGCGGGTGACGGCGCTGGGCGGCTTTGTCTCTTATCGCAACCAGCCCGACGGCAGCGCCAGCCCGTATGAGCTGAACATCAATTATCTCGATGCCCTGGGCGCGCCGGGCGAAGTGGAAACGGCCGTATTATTGGCGCGCCGTTTCATCGCCAGCCAGGCGATTATGCTGGCGCTGCGCGGCGTGCCGGGGATTTATTTCCACAGCCTGTTTGGCTCGCGCAGTTGGCCGGCCGGCGTGGCGCAGACGGGACGCAACCGCACCATTAACCGGGAGAAGCTGGCGCGGGCGGCGCTGGAACAGGCGTTGGCCGATCCCCAATCGCTGCGCTACCGGGTTTTTACGGCTTACCGCCATTTGCTGCAACAGCGCCGCCGCGTGGCGGCCTTCGATCCGGCGGCGGATCAAGAGGTCTTGTTTATAGACCCGGCCCTGTTTTGTGTGTATCGGGTGGCGGAAAACGGCCGTTCCGCCGTCCTCTGCCTGCACAACGTTACCAACCAATCGCCCACGGTGCTGGTAGACCTGCGCCCCCTGGCCCTGACCGGGGTGGAGACGATGCGGGATCTGGTGAACGGCCGTGTCTATCCCATTCGCCCCGGCCGCCAACTTCGCCTCACCCTGGAGCCGTATCAGGTTTTGTGGCTGCAACCGGAGGTCTCATGAATATTGGCTTTGTTTCCTTTCGTTTTGCTGGAACTGATGGCGTATCGCTCGAAGTCGCCAAGTGGGCGACCTTATTGGAGGCGATGGGCCACACCTGCTACTACTTTGCCGGGCAATGCGACCGGCCGGACGGCCGTTCCTTCATCGTGCCTGAAGCCTTTTATCAGCAGCCGGAAATATTGGCCCACCACCAGGCCCTCTTCAGCCGCCCAACGCGCACACCGGAAGAGACAGCCTGGATTGAGCAGCGGCGCGCCTATTTCCACGACCGGCTGCAACGCTTCGTCGGCGCTTTTAACCTTGACCTGCTCATCCCGCAAAATGTGCTGGCTATCCCGCTCAACATTCCTCTGGCCCTGGCGCTGGCCGACCTGATCGCCGAAACGGGCATTCCCACCATCGCCCAACACCACGACCTGGCCTGGGAGCGCAAACGCTTCCTGGTCAACGGCGTGGGCGACTATTTGAGCGCCGCCTTTCCGCCGGACTTGTCTTCGATACGACACGTGGTCATCAACAGTCTGGCGCAGCGGCAGTTGGCCTGGCGGCGCGGCCTGAACGCCCTGCTTGTGCCCAACGTCATGGATTTTGCCACGCCGCCGCCCGTCCCGGACGCCTACGCCGCCAACCTGCGCCGCGATTTAGGGCTGGCGGAGGATGAACTGCTCATCTTACAGCCGACGCGGGTTATTTCGCGCAAGGGGATTGAACACGCCATCGAGTTGGTCGTTCGCCTGGGACGCAAAGCGCGGCTGGTTATCTCCCATGCCAGCGCCGACGAGGGTGACGCCTATGAGCAGCGGCTGCGTCAGTACGCCACGCTGCTGAACGCGCCGGTCTTGTTTGTGGCGGATGTGATTGGTGATGAACGGGGGCAGTTGGCCGACGGCCGTGCCATCTACAGCCTGGCCGACGTTTACGCCCAGGCCGATTTTGTCACCTATCCTTCACTCATCGAAGGCTTCGGCAACGCTTTTTTGGAGGCGATTTATTACCGCAAGCCGCTTTTGGTGCAGCGCTACGACGTCTACGCTGCCGACATCGGCCCCAAGGGCTTTCAGGTGGTGGAATTTGATGAGTATATAACGACGGCGACGGTAACGGCCGTTGCCCACCTCCTCGACAACCCCGGCCAGGCCGCTGCAATGGCCGAGACCAACTACCAACTGGCGCAGCAGCACTATTCCTACCAGACGTTGCAAGGCTGTCTGCAAACGCTGTTGGAATCCGTTCGCTCATAGCCTGGTGGGATTGGGGTGATTAATTTGATGGTCTACTATTTCCGCACGTTTATTGGCATTACCCATGTATCGAGAAGAACGACTGCATTTGCGGGTCAAACCAAAGAAGTGGCTTCCCACCCGCAGACAAACACCGCTCGCTCTCGGTTACGGCCGTATGACTGATGGAATTGACCACTTCCAACTCCACCAACCGATCTGCCAGGAGCCGTGGAGTCCAGCGCTCGTAGCCTAGTACAGTTTTCCAGAAATCATGACCAGGTTTGTAGGGGCTGGCCTTGTGCCTGCCCCGTCAAGGGCGACCACAAGGGTCGCCCCTACAAAGGTGATGCGAATTTACGGGAGGCTGTACTAGCGTGCCAGCGCAATGGTCGCTTTCTCCAGGGCTGTGGTCACGGCCGCAGTCCGGTCAAGCTCTAGCTCTATTTGCTGCCGCGAACCAAGATGAGTGAAATGCCAACGGCTATGATGCCGAGAGGCCACAGGCCAGAGACACTGTAGCCCAGCACCATCGCGGCCATGTAAGCGAAGGGCAGCACGGCGAAAACGGCAATGCTGAAGACACGGCGGGTAAGACGGCCGTCTTCCTTGTAGCGCCTATAAGCCGACACGCCGATCAAATATATGGGCAACAGGGCTATCAGCATCGAGGGACTGTGCCCCGCGATGGTGATCCCGGACGTCCCCATGAGGAAGATGGCGCCCATGAGGACCATAAACGCTCCCATCCACTTTCCAACTTCGTGTTCCCCTTTGACCTGTTCTGAATTGACAACTGTTTTCTGTTTCATAACATTCTCCTGTCTGATTCTGACTGTTAGGTTAGTGTTCAATGGCTACAGAATAGCAGTTGGCCCGGAGAAAGTAACCGGCCGAGAGACTGAATTTGGGCTATCCAGGGATGGATTATGCGGTCAACTGACTGGGAGCGACCGTATCAACCGATCGGTTGATGCGCTGTTTGGCCTTTTAGATCCTTGTCTTCCATTTCCCAGGCGTGGTCCAGGGTATGAAAGGCTGTGTGCCGAATCAGGAACCGCAGCGGCCATTTCGCCCTGCTGCCAGCCATCTTGCCCTGTGAATGATAGTCGCGTATGGCCTGGCAGTAGGCCTCGCGATGCGCTTTCAGTCCCTCGTCAGTCAGCATCGCGCCATCAGGAGTGAGTACCCCAACCCCACTTGCCCAATCCTTCTCGGCGGCAAACGTATGTTGGACGATGCGATCCCGGTCTCGCCCGCCGCCGCGGGGTCCCTTCTGCATCTCAGCCGACACCCGCCCGCGCACAGTGTCAAAAAACGCCCAGCACGCCTGCATCAGCCTCAGCTCACGCTCCAATTCATCATGCGACATGTCTTGCTGGTCAATGCTTGAAAACGCGAACGAGATACCCCAGAAGTCCGTTGATCCCGTTCCTGGATACTGCTCGACTACGTTGATGTCCTGGACAATGTCAAACGCGGCGTTCAGGCCAGCCAGCTTTAACACCTGTGAATAGCGCGGCATATAGGAACGCAGTCTTTCGATTGCCTCTGCCTGGGTCTTTGCCCCACGTTCAAGGCCAGGCCAATCAGGTGCTACGGCCACCACTTTCTTGCTCTTTGGCCCAATTTCTAATGTCACCCGCATACGGTTATTCGTCACAGTTCCTCCAAAATAACGCATTACTGCCGCAAAATCTTTTCCATTGCTTTGCCTTTGGCAAGCTCATCAACTAGCTTGTCCAGATAGCGTATTTTTTGCATCAGTGGATCTTCGATTTCTTCAACGCGCACGCCACACACCACGCCCTTGATGAGCAAACGATTGGGATGCATGGTAGGAGCCTGATCAAAAAAGGTTTCAAAATCGTTTTCCTGTTCGATTTGCTCCTGTAAGCCCGCTTCGTCGTAGCCCGTCAGCCAGTAAATAATCTGGTCAACTTCCTCTTTTGTCCGATTTTTACGCTCCGCTTTTTGCACGTACATCGGGTAAACGCCCGCAAAAGACATTGTAAAGATTCGATGTTTAGTCATGGTGTTTCCTCCGTTTGGTTAGGGCTAAATCTCCACCCCAGGCAGACCAGCCGCGCCCAACAGCAGCGATAGCTCCCCGGCGTGGGGCAGGTCGTGGTCGAGCAGCCCCCAGATTGTCTGCACGATCTGGGTCTTTTCTTCGGCAAGATCGTCGGTCGAGGAGCCGCTCATCAGGCAGTCAGTGATGTAGCGCCAGGTCAGTTCCAGCCCCTGCACAATCTCGACGGCCGTTCGCGGCAAATCATCCTCGTCGTCCCATCGGTGCAGCGGCGTCAATTCGGTTGCCCACTCACCCAGCGTGTGGTGCAAATGCAAGGCGCGGCCAAAAACGATATGCTCGGCGATTTCGCCCGGCGTGCGCAGGCCGGGCAGCAGCCGCTGCTGCAGCTGCTCCTCGGTTAGCGGCGCGATGGCGCGCTTGAGGGCGTCTTGATAATCTTGCCAACTGTCAAAGACACGCGCCTCCGCGATGGCTGCTCTTGTCATCTTTTTCTCCTTTCCACTTTTGCGCTCGTGAAATTTCCCCACCTATCACCATAAAGATGTTGGGGAACGGCCGTACTGTGCCAACCACTTGTTCTCAGTTCTTTTTGGTCTGGTATAGCGAAATCTATGTACCATCTGGGTCGGCAATATAGGCGTAGCGAATGCCTGTGGGACTCATTGGCGATGGTTGCTCCGCCAACGCGGAACTCTACGTGTTCAGGCTTGCCTTCGCGAGGAAAGCGGTAGGTTTCGGCAAACCCCAGAATACGGCCGTAGAAGTCGATCCCTTAGGCAATGTCCTCAGAGTAGATGGTAAGCACTGCACTCAAGATTGTTGGCATAGAAAACTCCACAATTTTGACACCCTGTTAGTAGAACATATGTTTGCATGATAACACGAGCCGTAGAAGGTGGCAACTTGTACATTGAATGCTGAGTTACGGGATATTTTTTGTGGCTGGTGTCCGGGAATGAAGGAGTCGGTAGAGAGTTTACCGCTAGCCGTGTAGCCCCGGCTTTGAAATGGTCTCAAATACTGGCAAGCATCGTTGCTATTACCTGCCATAGTTCCAAGCCTTTCATACCATTTCCTGTTCAGGACAATTCACTGGGTTCAACAACTTCATTGTAGCAAACATGTTGTCAGGTCAGTCGAATAATTTTTCTTTTCAGGGCAGCCGTGACGGCCGTAGTGCGGTCATCAACCCCCAATTTCGTAAAAATATGCACAAAATGTGACTTGACTGTGGCTTCGGTGATGTGTAATTTACTGGCGATTGTCTTGTTGGAGTTGCCTTGCGAGGCCAGTTCCAATACCTCTACCTCACGGTGGCTCAACGTTTGTTTGGGTGTGTTGATCAGGTGGCGCGTGATTTTGGCGGCGACCTGGGGGGCGTAAGCGACCTCACCCCGCGCCGCGCTCTGGACAGCATCGAACAAGGCTTCAGGCGGAGCATCTTTGAGCAAATAGCCCGTCGCCCCGGCCTTAAGGGCGGGTATGATGTCGGCGTCCGTGTCGTAGGTGGTGAGGACGATGATGCGTGCCTCCGGCTGCTGGGCGCGGATTTGCTGGATGGCCGCCAGACCGTCCAATACTGGCATTTGTAAATCCATCAAGATAACGTCAGGGGTATTGGCCAGAGATAGGGAAACGGCCGTTTCGCCATTTTCGGCGGCGGCAACCACTTCAAATTCGGGTTGCGAGTTCAGGAGGGCCATGAGGCCGCTACGGACAACGGGGTGGTCGTCGGCGATCAATATCTGAATGGTCATATTTCCTCCGCAATAGGCAGCGATACAGCAACGGCCGTTCCCTTGCCCAACTCACTTTCAATCGTCAATGTTCCGCCCAGTTCTTCTGCCCGCTCGCGCATCGTTTTTAAGCCAAAGCCACGGCCGTTTCGTGATGTGTTGAACCCCTTGCCGTTATCCGCTATATCCAAAGCGAGCAAGTCGGGCATGTAGGAAAGGGTGATGTTGACATCACGCGCCTGAGCATGTTTTTTGATGTTGTGCAACGCTTCTTGAGTAATACGAAGCAGGGCAGTTTCAATCGCTTCGTCGAGGGGATGGGGGGGGCCGGTAACGGCCGTTTCCACACGAACCCTATTTTCTGCCGACCAGCGAGCGGCCACACCTTCAATGCTTTCCACCAGCGACACACCTTCAAGCTGTTGCGGGCGCATATCCCCAATAATACGCCGCGATTCGCCGAGACCCTCACGAGCCGCCTGCTCCACCTGCTGTAAATGCGTCATCATAACGGCCGAATCACCCAAACGCGCCGCAGACAAGTGCATAATGATAGAGGTGAATTCCTGTGCCAGCGTATCATGAATGTCGCGCGATAGCCGCTGCCGCTCGGCCAACACACCCGCCTCCCGCTCCGCTTTTAACAATCTAGCCCGCGTCTGCGTCAATTCATCCAATAGGCGTTGACGCTCCATACTTTGGCCAATAAGTGCCGAGATGAAATAGCCAATCAGGGTGACGATGAACAGCAACACCAAAATAATCACGATGATAATAAACCAATTTTCTGAGGAGTAGAGTAGCAGATAGAGTAGGAGGAAGCCTGCTGTTAGGGAAATCGCGACACCGATTGCCCAACGAATGGGTAAGCGAGTGAAGATCATAGGATTGTACATCGCTACCAGCATCAGGGATTCTACATTTAACGCAACCAGTCCGCCCCATAGGGCGAAACCCACCAGAAAATACAATAACCCACGTCGGGGGGCATCCCACCATCGCATAATGGGCGTAGCGACGAAAGGAAGGTACCATAATGCCACCAGTGCCGAAAGTGTTAGAAAGAGGGGGAGAGAATCACCAAGCTGTCCACCACGGAGAGCTATAGCGACACTAATCGCCAGCGCGGCATAGCCTGTTAGATGCCAAACCCAATCCCACTGTTCCCACACTTCGCGCTTACTGTTTAACTCATTTTCTCTCATATAAATAGTATAAACCGTAACCACCGAATTTGGTGGTTACGGTTTGAGTTACATTTTCGCTCAACAGGATGGTTATTTACAAATTGGGCGCCAAGAAAATCATCATGGAAGCAAATGGTTCGGCAAGGAGGACAGCAATGCTGTGGGCTAAAATCACGGGGGTGAGGCTGCGCTTACCCCACAAAAACAACCCGGCAAGTATAAGCCCAATAACCACGCTGAAAATAAAGGCGAAGATGTTAAACCCGGCCCAAACGGTGTGGTAGAGGGCAAAGAGAACGGCCGAAGCCACCGCCTGCCCCCAGTTGGGAATCTGCACTTCCCGCAGTTGGTTCATCAGCCAGCCACGCGCGATAATGTCCTCAAGCACCACGCCTGTGGCGGCTAAGAGTGCGGTCAGCACACGGAAACTACTGATTTGGACGATATTGGCATCAGGATCAAATTGAAAAATGCCAAACAAAAATGAAGCCGCCCACAATAAGCCAACGATCACCCCCACAATATTTGCCCCTAGACGAGAGGGAGCCCCCAGGCCGGCATAACTCAGTAGTTCCCGCAGGGACATGTCACTCAGCCGCAAGATAACGGCGATGATGATGCTGAACGCAACCAAAAACCAGACCAACATCCCGATGATTGACCCTTCAAGTGAGAGGCTCTGCCGCATTGTAGTGGGGATAGGGCCAAAGTTGGGGCCAATCAGCAAGAGTAAAAGGACAGTCACGATGCCAAGTCGCCGCCAAACACTGTTTCTATCGAAAACCATTTCATTTTTCATTTTATTCCTCCAAAAGCAAGATGAGGAAAGTATAGATCAGTGGACTTTGGGGCATCATCTAGCTCCTGATGGGTTTTGTTATCCAACTTTTGATGGATAAGGATCAATCAGTAAAATAGTGGATGGCAGGTGGCAAGTTTTTAACCCGCTGCTCGCTGCCTACCCCTGGAGATAATCGTGTCTATGCACCAACCAATCGCAATCGTCACCGATGCCAACCGTGGCATTGGTAAAGAAGTCGGTCGCCAACTGGGCAGCACGGTCACTATGAGCACCAGCAGCGGTGGCGTAGTGAGCGGCAGTACGGCCCGCTACTACCCCTTTGGCGGCTGGCGCACGGAACCGACGGCCGG
>CALFEW010000847.1 GCA_937958365.1 uncultured Chloroflexota bacterium
GCTGCTGTCCAGCCTGCTGATCAAACGGCTTGCCGCGTTTGTACACCATGTCTGCCTGAACGACGCGCATGTTGGTGGCGCTGATTAAGAAAATCGCCACCAGCAGCAACGCCGCCAGACTGGCAAACGCGACCCCGGAACCGGCCGTTTTGCTTTGGGCCATCCGGTGACTGGTCAGGGCAAAGGCCGAGGCCAGCAAGATCGTGATCACAAACAGGTAAAAGAGGGTAAGAAAAGAAGTGGATTGGCTGGCTTCGACGACGCGGAAGTCTAGCAGTTTGTCAACGGTGTCCAGCGCTTGTGTTGGCCGGACAAACAGGCTGGCTTGCAGCAAGGTCGCCTGGACATAGGTAAAAACAAGGGCAGTGGCAAACGAGGTAAAGGCTAATACAGCGGCGGGCAAAAGCGACGTGCGCCAGCCATTGAACCAGACCAGCCACAACAGGCCAGCGCCAACCACGGCCGTTCCCAATCCCCACAACGCGCTTCCGGCTGCCAACAGTGGCAGGGCAAACAGCAAACCGGTCAACGCCACCAGACCGGCCACCAGGCGCGCCTGGCTGAGCTTGAGAAACAGCCGCACAGCCGCCCACAAACAGAGGACCGCCCAAATCAGAAGCGTCATGCGCCCCAAAAACCAGGTTGGACCGGCGTCGGCGGGCGTGGGCAGCCCAAAACGCAGCCCCAGGCTGACAACCGCCACGCCCAGATAGAGGCCGCCCACCAGTCGGGAACGGCCGTCCGCCAGCGGCGATTCATCGTCAGGGAATTCCAACTCGCCCGATTTCACCAGTTCGGCCACGACGAGGACGGTCCCCAACACCCAGGTCAGCACCAGCAGCACAAACACGTAAGGCGAATCGGCAAAGTCGTTGCCGGGGTCCTGGAAGAAAGATTGCCGGAATATCTGCGACACGGGCAAATCGGCCGTGGACTCGTAGGTAGCGCCCGGCACAGGGCTGAAGGTGGTGAACGTGAAGCCCAGCGTGCCCAACATCAGCGTGAGCATGAGGGCAGACAGCAGAACCGGTCCCCATAGGCCACCGCTTTCGGGACGGGCGACGGGGCGGCGCTTACGGGAGCGGGCAGGCGCGGGGGATGGAGCAGCTACGGCCGTTGTCTGCAAACGCGGCAGCACGTAACCCACCACCAACATCAAACCCACGTAGGCAAAAAAGTGCAGCCGGGTGGCCGCAATGGCAATGCCAAAGTGAATTTCGACGTAATGGGCCAATACCGCCGCCAGCAAACCGGCCAACAGCAGGCGATCCGGGGAAAACGGGTCTGTCTGTTCTTCGGGCACGGGCGCAAAAAAGGCGTAATAAACCAGATACACCACCAGCCCGGCAATGCTGCCAAACGGGAAAGCCACGCCCAACCAGGCTGGCGACTGCCAGACCGTAAACAAGACGGCCGACAATGTGCCCATGCCCAGCCACAATCCGACCAACAAATTGCGCTCTAATTTGGTGCGCAAAACGCCCAGCCAGCGGAAACCGTAATAAAACACGCTAATGTAGATCACCTGCCAGATGGCAAAACCAAGCAGCCCGGTGATGACCAGGGCGTCAAAGGTTTCGTTGTGCGAACGGTCCGGTGAGGCGTTGCGCGCTTCCAGGTTGGCGAGTTCCGGTGGGTAGAAGCGATTGAAGGCCACGTACATCGCTTCCGGGCCGTAACCGATTAACGGCCGTAAGAAATTCCACGTATCGCTCCCGCCATCGGGGAAACCCAGCGGTTCATGGGGCAAAAACAGCTCCAGGGCGCCCTCCCAAATCAGGGTACGCACCCGGCCTGTGCCATCGTCAGCCTCCAACAGGCGGCCCAGGCGGCCCACACGGGGCAGCTCACGCCACGAATCTAACGTTTCCAACACGCCGCCGACAACCGGCGTATCGGCCATAGACTCGGTCACGTCTGAGGGAACGTTGAAAACCATCACCCAGGCAGAAATCGAAACGGCCAGCACAATCCAGCTTAGCCATAACCAGCGCCAGCCACGGCGCGCCGCCACCATGACAAAAATCAGCAAAACGGGCACAGCCAGGGCGATGAGAAAAGCGACAAAGGAAGTCATGCCGCCAACAAGCGAGGCAAAACGGCCGGTACGGGCCACCGCGCCCACCAACAGCGAAGCCAGCAGATAGGCGACGACCGCACCCCCCAACACCAACCCCACCGCCTTGACGGCTTCCATGGCCCGGAAACGGCCGTGATCCTCCACGCCATTGCGCAAAGCAACCAGCAAAATCAGCACAAAGGCAAACAACCCAACGCCCAACCCCAGCCAGGGGCCACGGCTGCCAGACCAGATAATGGCAAACAGTTGCAAAAACAGAACGAAGATGTAAATCGAGGCGCGGACGACGTCGGCCGAAGAGAGGTCTTCGTCGTTGAGGATGCTGTTGAAGGCGGAAATGATGCGCGCCAGGGTGAGCGGGAACACCATAATCAGGTACGCGCCGATGAAAATGGCGTTGCCCATATGCCCGGCAATACGGTCTGTGGTGTCGCCGCCCCAGGGCAGCGGATCATAATCAAAGTGCTGCAAAAAGCCGTAAAAAGCCACCGGGATGCTGGTGATAATGGCAAACGTCACCAGTCGGTTCACCTGTTGGCGGGTGCGCATGGTGCTGGCGATGAGGGCAAAGACGACGATGTAGGAATACGTGGTGTAGGTTCCTTGCAAACGCTGGTAGGAACCGGCCAGACTAACGCCCGGCGACACGGAGAAGATAGTCGAGATGAGGTAGGAAACGACCAATAGGAAGATGGGGAGAACAAAGGGGATGCGCCACACGGCCGTTTCCCCCTTCGGCAGCGCCCAGCTTTTCACCTGCTGCCAGTCACGGCGATCTATAAAACGTACCAGCCAGGCCACAGACATCAGCACGGCAATCGAACGCAGCAGCGTCAATTTGTCCGGCTCAAAGACGCGATCTGAGTGAATATTAAAGAATAACGGAACCGCAATCACCGCGGCTATCCAACCGGCCTCCATGAGACCTTCACACCATTGGGAGAGCTTTGAATTCATACCACCACGAATCCTTCGGACTATTTTTGTACGGGAGAGAATGTTATCCTATCGGCAAAAGGGGGGCAAACGAGGCTGTTAATTGTCAATAGCCAATGGTCAATAGCCAATTGACAATTGACAATTGGCTATTAGCTATTGACAATTTCCCGGTAAATGGCTTCCACGCG
>CALFEW010000848.1 GCA_937958365.1 uncultured Chloroflexota bacterium
AGTGTAACGTGGGCAGCAAGGCGACGGCCGCTACGCCAATTGCTGTGCCCATCACCAGCCCCCCCAATTTCACCACCCATCCCCACGACCAGCGGGCGCGCACCGTCAAAAAGAGGAAATAGGCCGCCGCCATATAGCTGACGTGTAAAAAACTTTGTGGATGACCGGCCAGAGCGCTGAGCGCCAGGCCAAACCCGGCGCCCACCAGCCAGGGCACGGGGCGCGTGCTGTCTACGCCACGTCGCAATAACAGCAGGATGAGGGGCAGCCAGATGACGCTCTCCAACACGGCCAGTTGCTGGATCGGGTAGGAAGTGAGATACCCCCCCAAACCGAAGGCCAGGGCCGCCAGCAGCGCCGCCACGTGGCGCTGGCTGAGAGCGAAGGCCAAAAAGTAGGTGAATACGCCCGCCAGCCAGACGTGCAATAGCGCCTCGACTTGCAAGGCGTACATGGAAAAATCCCAGGGTCGGGCGAGTAAGAGGGTTAGCCAGCGAGGGGGGTAGAAAACGGCCGTTTGCGGATCAGCGGCGAATGGGAAACCGGCATAACTGACCGGCGACCAGAGAAATCCGTCACTGGCAACGTTATCATTCCAGAGAGTGCGTCCCTGGTAAATCGCCGAGGCGTGGAACTGGCCGCTAAAATCACCGTCGGCAAAGTGATCTGCGCCGTTGAGGAACGAGTAAAAGAAAAGCGCCCAGATGAGGCTCCAGGCGAGGAGTGAAAGGATGTGGGCGCTGTAGGCGCTGTGGGCGCGGCGTCCGGCCAGGAAATCAACGCTCATAGTGGGTCAGGTAATGTATTACGCCAGATGGGTGCTGTAATAGGCGAGAGTTTGCGTCAGTTCAGGCATGGCTGTTATGTTCCTTGCGCAGCACAAGGCGCACCCACAATGCAACCAGGTCTTTGGCCACATGCACCAGACGACGAAAGTTAAAGAACTGCGATTTGCCATAAGCGCGGTGAAAATGGTGAACCGGCGTTTCGGTCAGGCGAAAGCCGGCATCTTGCACCTTTTTCATCAATTCCACACAGATGACGCCGCTGTCTGCCTCCAGGTGAACAACATCGAAAATACGACGACGCATCAGGCGAAAGTCACAATCTACGTCCTTCAGCTTCAGCCCAAACAGAAATTTGACGACGTATTGGTAGATACGGCCGATGACGATTCGATGCAATGGGTCCTGGCGTTCGATTTTCCAGCCATTGATGAAATCTACGTCGTCGGATACCAGAGCGACCAGATTTTGTAGCTCACGGGGATCGTATTGGGCATCGCCATCAGTGTAAAAAATCCACTCTTTGCGCGCCTGGGCAAAACCAGAGCGCAGCGCGCCGCCATAGCCTCTGTTTTGGGGATGATGCACAATCCGCACTTCGTCGGGATAGAGAAGCGCCAGTTCGTCAAGAAGGACGGCGGTGTGGTCTTTACTGCCATCATTGATGACGATGACTTCGTGGTCGTCGGTGATGGTGCGCAATGTTTGCAGCACGGTGATGACCATGCTAGGAATGGTACCGGCATCGTTGTAGGCAGGGAAGAAGGCAGAAATGCTGATGTTGGCGTTCATTGAGACTCCGGCGTCTTGGGTTATGAAATGGTTTCTCTGGAAGGGATTGGTTTACGGCCGATGGCGATGACGGTGAGGCCAATGGGCAGGTTGAACCGGTTCAGCCATTGCGCCTCAGCGCGGAGGAGGTGGACGAGCAGATCATCTTGCCAGGGCGGGTTGGGTTTGACGTCGGACGTGTCCCCTTGTGGTGGGCGGAGGCGTTCGGTCAGCCGTTTTCCCAGAGCCAGTGGAAAGAGCAAGGTGTTGGCGTAGGAGAGCTTTTCGGGCAGGAAGCCGATTTTGTGGAAGGCGTGGCGCAACTCGCTGACGGTGAAGCGGCGCACGGTATGGACGACCTGGTCGTGGTGGGCGTGCAGCCAATTGTAGGCGGGCAGACGGAGAAAGAGCCGACCACCGGGCTTGAGGACGCGGTAAAACTCGGCGAGGGGGACGTGGTAGTCGCCGATGCTCTGGTGGCAGAGAACATCAAAGGAGGTAATGAGGTCGAAACGGCCGTTTTCAAATGGCAGCACACAAACACTCCCCTGGTACAGGTTGTGCAAACCACGCTGGCGGCAAAATTGGAGGGCCAGGGGTGAATAATCGAAGCCAAACACCTGACCAAAGGGCGACAGATACCCCATAGCGGCGCCTGTGCCGCAGCCGGCGTCTAAGATTTGCCGGGAGGCGGGTTGGGGGTGGGGGTAGAACTGGCGCAGCAAATTAACACTGATCTGTTGCATGCCCACATACCACCAGTGGCGATCCTCTACGGTATACATCATCTGATATTCACTGGGTTCCATGGCACACAACTATAGTCAAATTCGATACCTTCGCCAACATGATGTCGTTAGAGCAATTTGTAGGGGTCAAGAGATGGTTGAAGTTATTCCAATATCCTCTTGACAACCCCAGAATTTTAGCACTTTTACACGGCTTATCGTAATTGTTATATTGGTGAAGGCCGGTCTCTGACTCTATCATCCCAAAACACGGCCCCTGCTGTGACTGATCTCCTGACCGTGCCAGTCCGATGACTCGGTCAAGCCTGTACTCAGCGAAACCGAAGTAGAGCAGACCTTCGGGATGGAGAGGCGGCCACAGCGAGGGTGAATGATTACGTGCAGAGATACATCCATCTCTGCCAATGGTTCCACCTTCCGATGGGCAGGAGGATGATGAGCGCAATGAAAAGGATGCCCAGCCTGATGCGCAGAGCCGCGCTAATCAGCAGGTTGGTGGATACATGGGTTGTGTTCATGGCTTAGAGTTGCTTGGTCATATAGTACCGCGTATGACCGGGCGGGAAATCTTTGAGTTCGCCAAAGACCCGGTAGCCGTGTTGTTTGTAAAATTCCGGGGCCTGGAAACTGAAGGTGTCGAAAAAGGCGTTGGTTGCGCCGCGTATGTGCGCCTCTTCCTCGGCCAGGGTCAATAGTTGGTGGCCGTAACCCTGTCCACGCAGGTTTTCACTGACAAACAACAGGTTGATATAAAACCAGCCCCAGTAGATTTCGCCAATCAGGCCGCCGACCACTTTGCCATCGGGGTCATAAAGCGCGAAACAGAGATGCTGGAAACCTTCCGGGCCACCATGCTGCTGGTTGTATTGGCCGATGCCGCCGCCAATGATCTGCCACATTTCATCGCTCGGTTTTTCAGCGGGGAGGATGCGATAGTCTGTATTCATGGTAGATGTGATTCCTTTCAGGTGAGTTGGGCTATAGCTACGCCACTATAGATTTTCCTGTTCTATTGGATTTGCCATCATCCAAACCGGGGGAGACGAAAGTAACTGCCAGTTATAGGGAGTAACTCCTTATCTCTTGACCGATTCGATTTTCTCGACCGGCAACCAGTCGTCCATATTTCCGAAATGGCTTTTATCAAGTGCAAAAGGTGTCACCGGTTTCACTTCTGCCACTTCGATCAATACCAGGTAACGCTTCCCGGACCAGCGTGACTCCTGTTTAGGAACGAGAAGTGCATCTGCACGATGACCCATTGACCGCTGCGCTTTTCGAGCGTGCCTGTCCAGCGGCAATTGTCCCAGCCAATGGGTTGTCCGTTCCACTCGGCGTGGTCATCGAGGAAACAAGAATACCAGGCGACGTTTCCCATCTCAGCGAATTTCACGCGCAAATCGCGGACGGCGAAATCGGTGGCCTTGAATTCATCCTTCATCCAGGAGCGTTCGCCTAACTTCTTGAATGCCTCGAACCCGACAATGGTGGATTTTGAATCGGGATGAAAGATGAAAAAGTCGTCATCCTGCGCCATGATGGAGAAAAGGCGGTCAATATCCTTCGTCAACGCCCAGCCGATGGCGTCGTGAATGACTTTATACAAAGTGTGCATTGTGCTTTCATGGATTCTCTTCGGTTTTAACCTACGCATTGGCCAGCACCGCGACGAACAGGAAGAAATCTGACGCGGCATGGATGACGACCGCTCCCCAGATACTGTCTGATTTCATCATCAAGTAACCGCACGCCAGCCCCAGAGCCAGGGTGTTCACCACAAAGAAAGTCAACGCCAGGGCATCAAAATAAAAGGCGAAGCCGTGCATGAACGCGAAGATGATGGCTGTTACCCAGACGGCTCCGTTCATTCCAATCATTGGCGCGAAGCGCTTAAGGAAGATACCGCGCAGCCACAGTTCTTCCATGAAACTGTTAGCGACAGAGAAGACCAATCCCCACATAACCGCCGCGACAAGCGTGTCCACGCTTGTGAAGCGCTGCGTGGCGAACATAAACGAGGCAGACGCGAGGAAGAAGAATACAAGCGCGCCAATGCCCAGGCCCAGTTTCAGGTCTCCGCGCCGGAGGAAGATAGATCCCATGTCCGCGCCTGATAATTTGACCAGCACAAGGATCGGAACTGTCTTCAACAGCATCTCACATACTTTTTCGATGGCTTGGCCCTTCGATGTGGCTGTTGTTACGGCCAACCAGTTCAGTACAGCGCGAATCCAGCCATCGAAAACCGCTGTGAAAGGATAGGCAACCGACGCGATGAAAAATGCAAATGCGATTAGCCAAAACTTGTTCCAGCGGTGGTCGTATTTAAACCACAACGCGATGATGAGAAATATCGCAGACACAACCAGGTTGAAGGTCAAGTTCTTATTCGTCGGGAAAACGTTGAAGTAGTGCGAGCCGAAGATGAAGATCACTGCTTCGCAGATCAGAAAAAGCATGAACAATCCAATACGTTGAATCAAGTTTGGTTGGGTTGTTTCTTGTCCAGCTAAATTTATGGTCGCTGTTTGAGTATTCATGATTTACTCCTTAAAAGTCCACGGTTCCTGAAGCGAAGGGATGCTCCTTTCATCCATGCACTGAACTCCGTTCTACATGCCGGTGATCGCGCGTTGTATAAAAGTCAACACTGCCATGATCAGGAACAGGATGATCGCTGATGCGCTCCAGCCGCGTCCGGCGTTTGACGCCACACCGAGTAGTCCCCCGGTACCCGCGAAGAACAAAACGACGTAGCTGATCACCATCCATCTTACGTTTCGAAAGTCAACTTTCAGAATGTAGTCGAGCAGAGCTTCCAGAACCAGCCATGCCAGCATGCAGGCGATCTGGATGTAGTACAGGGTTGGTCGTCCCAACTGCGGGGCTTTCACAAGCAGGAAGATCAATGGGATGGCAAGCAGGAATTCGAAGTAGCCGATCCAGCGTCCGTACTGTGGCTTGCCCAGAAGCCTGAATGTAAAAACCAGTATCGCCGATGCAAAAAAAGCGATGGCTGTGACTGCTCCGAGAAAATTTGTTTTTCCCAACATGGTCGTGCCTTCTTTCAAGAGCGATTTGGCAGCAGTGGAAATCTATTTTTGTTTGCGTTCAGGGCGTTTGGAACGATGCGACAATCATCTCTTTCTATCCCCCCCGAATCCACTCTAACGGCCGTTTCGGAGGAATGTCTTGCTCAGAAAACCATCCAAGCTGCCGCACTGGGCTATTTCAGGGCGTTTCCGATAGATTTTAGAGTGGCAGCAGCCATCAAGGATCTCCTCTCTCCACGGAAAGGATCGCCAGTCCCAGGTCATTGATCTTCGCCAGGATGCCGTGCAACGCGGCCTGATCGATTACCTGCCCGACCAGGAGGGTCTCGCCGTTCTGCTCGGTGATGGTCAGACTGCCAAACCAGTCAGACCATCTCTGATCGAGAGTTCCATTGACCCGAATCTGGTAGAAAGCCGGTGTTTCGTACATGTGCCTGTTTGTCATGGCCTGTCTCCTGATTTTTATTTGTCCGTTCATAGTATCCCCACCAGGTTGATGATTTGTCATCCTCCAGTTTGATGATTGCGCCGGGCAAATTGCCAAAAAAAATCCCCCGCCAGTTGGCGAGGGATAGATCATTTGGGCCACCTACATTTCATAACAAGCCGAGATCCCCGGCTTTTTGGAGGGCCTCAAACCGCCCATGCACATCCAGCTTGAGATAGATGTTGCGAACATGGGTACGCAGCGTTGATGGCGCAATCAGCATCTCCTGGGCAATTTCTGGAATGGGCAAGGGTGAATTCAGGAACCGCAGGACTTCCAATTCGCGCTCGCTCAACGGTTCGACCAGGGTGGCGCTTGGGGACGCAAAGGCAGGAGTAAAAGACCTTTTGGGTGCGGCAGGCTCTGAGGGAACACCCAAAGCAGCTAAAAGCCGCGAAGTATAGTCGGTTTTGATCCCCCGGTCTCTGGCGATTTGCAACAGCGAGGCCATCGGCGCCCCTCGCCCGACGAAGATGCGGACATACCCTTCCGGTTCGGCCATCGTCAGACAGTGCTGCAAAATCTTGAGCGCCTTCTCTTCACGGCCGAGAGCCTGCAAGGCAAGCGCCTGGATCGGCAATAACTTGAACGGAGTTCGATGCTCGTCCTTTTGCTTGATGTTTCCAAGCAATCCGTCGAGTGTGGTGATAACATCAAGAAAACGATTTTGCGCATACAATAGGGAAACCTGCAAAAACAGATAAATGCCTTTCTTGCTTCCTTCATCAGTAATAAGCTCAAGCTCTGCAAACTTTGTGGCAGCTTCAAGAACATCTCCTTTTGCCAGGAACAACGCGATCTCGTTTTCTGCGGAAATTCGAGCATACCAGGGAGAAACAGCCTCGGCCAATTGCATGGCCTGCTGATTGATTGTAAACGCTTGCGCCAATTCCCCGGCGGCGCCCAGGGCTTGAGAAAGACAGGTTAGCGCAAAGTGCCGCGCATCGGCTTGCCGCCATTGTTCAGCAAGGGCAACCGCCTGCCTGGCAGAGGCCACGGCCGTTTCCAATTCATTCCATTCGAGCAGGATGAGGCTCTTGGTGGCATGTGCGTATGCCAGAACAGGCATCCTCTGCAAAGAATGGCCGGATTCTGCTACCCTGCTTAAGGCACTCTGGCAAAGCGAGAAAGCTGCGTGCAGGCGGCCCTGCAACAGGTAGATAAAAGCCAGATTGGCGGTTGTGTACAGGGTCTCGTGGACTCTGCCTATCTTTTGCGCGGAGGCAATTGCCGCTTCAAGCGATTGGGCGGCTCCAGGCAGGTCGTTTTGATACTGTAAGGCCAGGCCCTTGATATTTAGCAAATGAGTGCGGGCAGCCCAATCATCCTCCGGCAAATTTTCCAGGGCATGTTGGGCAAATTCCAGGGCCTGGTCTGCTTCCCCTTTCATCCAGGCTAAATAAGCCCGAATTGCTGCCAGGTGGCTGGTCAGGTGTTCTTTCTCGGAATCCTTTTCCACATTTTTCAAACATTGCTCGGCTTGTAGCAGGAGATCGTTCATGCCAACCGAAGGGTCCACATAGGCTTTTGCCCAGGCATACGCCACGCATAGCCAGGGATTGGCAGAAATCTGATGGGCGGGAAGTTCTTGGAACTGCCTCAGCACGTCGAATAGTTCCACATCTTCGACCATTGCCAGGACATTTCCCGCGAGGATTTGATTGACTCGAGCAATATCTTCGGCAGCCAGGGCATGGCGGATCGCTTCAGCGGGCATATGATGCTCAGCATACCAGGCGCTGGCGCGCTGGTGCAGTTGGGGGATGCGTTCGGGCCAAAATTGTTTTAACTGCTTGCGTAAAAGCCCGGCAAAGAGATGGTGATAGCGATACCAACGCCGTTCCTCATCGAGCGGGATCAAAAACAAATTGGCGCGCTCCAACTGTTCCAGCAAAGCCTGGCTGCCCGGTCTGTCGCTCAACGCCTCGCACAAGGGGGCGGTCAAGCGGTCCAGGATGGAAGTTTCATACAGAAATGCGCGCCTCTCCTCGGATTGTTGGCTGATCACTTCATCCAGCAAGTAATCCAGGATAAATCGGTTCGAGCCGGATAGGGTCTCGATAAAATAAGAGACGCCTTCTGTCCCTTGCGCTTTCAATCTTCCCTGCATCGAGATAGCGGCCATTTGCAAGCCGGCAATCCACCCTTCTGTCCGGTCTTGAAGCGCGGTAATTTCTAGCGGCGAAAGCTTGAGCGGTAGCGCTTGCTGCAGAAACTGGCCGGTCTCATCGGTGCTAAAGCGCAAATCTATCGCGCGCAGTTCGTTCAGTTCACCGCGCGCCCGCCAGCGCGCCAGGGGCCACGGGGGATCCATCCGGCTGGCTGCCAGCAGGTGCAGACTGCGTGCGGAGCGCGGCAGATGTTCGATCAGGTAGATTAAATCCTGGTGGACTTGGCTTTCTGACAGGGTGTGCAGGTCATCCAGCACCAGGCACACCTGCTCCTCCAGGTTAGAGAGCTGGTTTACCAATTCCGTAAGTGGCGCCTCCAGCGATCCAGGTTGGGGAGTTCGTAAAGCCTGGAGGAAAACTGCGCCAATGTTGGCCTGCTGGATATGGGGGAGGGTGTTTAGAGCGGCAACAAAGTAACTCCAGAAACGGACGGGCGTGTTCTCCCCTCTCTCCAGTGACAGCCAGGCAACCGGAATATCCGCCTGGGCTTGCCACTCGCTGAGCAGGATGCTTTTGCCATAACCGGCCGGGGCAGAGATGAGTGTCAGGCGGCAGCCTTGGACGATTCCCTCGTTCAACCGCGCAACTAAACTTGCCCGGTTGACCAGGTTGCCATGCAGAGGCGGAACATGGACTTTCGTTGCCAGCAAGCTGCCTGACACGTTTCCTCACCTTAAAAGGTAACTTCGTAATATCCCGAAAGAAAGACTGATTGAATAATATCATATCCCGCCGTTCGCGAAACCGGGTAAATTCCATCCGCCTTCATCGAGATCGTGATAGCAACTCCACCGCGATTAAGTGCGGTGCTACCGCCGTGACAATAGAAGTGGAAGGCGATGTGAAATACTGACATTTGTCATGCGTTTTTGATGCTGTTTGTAACTTGCACGGCCGTGTTGATGGTGCTAGGGTGTCAGTTACAAGGTCGTCTGAAGATTGAAGATGATTGCGCCAGAATCGTTTGTACTGTATAGAAGCCATTCATCTCTTAAACAAATGTATCGTTTCCCAACAGGTTGTTAGAGAACTCAGGGGAGTTGCTCCATGTATGCTTTTTGGGCAGAAAAGCTAGAGCGAGTGCATTACTTTTTGCTGTAATGCATTTACCGGGACTCGCATTCTGTTGTGTATGGTGGAGGGGCGATGTCTATTAAGAGAGTGTTGTTTGGCCGCAAACAGTTCTCATTTGGTGAGGGGGCGCCTATATTGGAAAGTATTGTCATCACCGAGAAGCCCCTGAAAGATGAGGATGAGGCTGCTTTTACCCAGCGGCTGGTACACCAATACAGTGATCAGCACGGAACGATTGAGATGGTCATCAAAAATGGTTCGCCGGATTACGCAATTATTGCGCTTGAGGTAGATCATCAGCCTATGAAGTAAGAAATTGGCGGGCGAACTGACAATCAAATACAGCACATAGAATTAGTTGTTGGCCAGGTGCAAGCTCTGCGCGGCCATCCTTATTTTTGGGATGGCCGCGTTTTTGTTGGGGGAAAGGAGCTACCTAACATGTCTATACAAACGCCAGTGCCCAGGCACAAACGGCCGTTACTCGCCGACGGAAGACCACCCCTGGTTGCCCCTGGAGACCTGCAATTTGTCCTGGCTGTGGGTTTTATACTGGGTTTGCGCGCGCTGCCGACCGACATGCGGCCTCGTTTCTTGCTTCAGCTTAGCCGGGTATTGGGCGCTGTGTGGTACAGGAGCAATATGCAAGATGTGCGCCGTGTGCGTCAGCACCTCCAACTGCTTTTTCCAGACCGTTGGGAAGACCGGGAAATCGAATCCATCGTGCGTCAGCAGTTGGCCCTGACGGTTTGGAATTTCATGACGCTTAATCTAATCCCAACTCTGTCCCGCGAACAGTCGGCGCAGCTTTTACCAGTCGAGGGCATGGCCCATTTGGACGCCCTGCAAGTTGCGGGCCGGGCCGCGTTGTTATTAGGGGCACACGTCGGCCCCTATGCGTATCCCGTTGCGGCCGTGTTGTTGGCTCACAACTATCCTATTCGTGAGGTGGGCCATGCCCGCCCCAGGCAGGGCAGCAGTTGGCTGTACCGAAAGTTATATTGGCCTCGGGTGGCTTCCACAGTGGAGCATTTGCAGGTTGTCAACACGTTGGAAGGTGAACAGACAAAGCTGCTGGATATTTTTCGTCGGAAAGAGATCCTTTACCTGCTGCCCGATCAGTTTTACATCCTGGACCAGGAAGACATGCCTTTGCGGCATGTTGTGCCGGTAGAGTTTCTGGGGCGCCGCGTTAACATGGAAACTGGCGGCTTGCGGTTGGCGAAGCGACTTGGGGCGGGCATACTGACCGCTTTACCCACCAAGACAGAAGATACCTACCACGTTGCCATTGAACCAATGGATCTGCCCACGGCCGGTTTAAGTCCGGCCGAGTTGGCGTTGGATTTGCGCGCCTTCATGCAGCGCGTGGAGCAGTGCATCCGGCAACAACCATTTTTGTGGCGCGACCTGCGCCGCGCGGACCTTTTGCAGCGATTGGGAACGGTGGAAAGTCTATGACCGCAGCAACTCAACAGGTAGCAACGCGCGTCGTCAGAAATACGGTGGCTCAAGTGGCGGCCATGGCCTCGACTGTTGTCTCGAAGTTGCTGATTACCATTTTGTTGGGGCGGCTGTTTGGGGCGGAACGTGTGGGCGACTATGCGGCGGTGATGACGTTTGGTCTGCTGTTTACGTTTTTGGCCTCGTTGGGCTTGCATTGGACGCTTATTCGAGAAACGGCCGTTCACGTGGAGGATGTTCACCGCTATGCCGGTAACGGGTTTAGCCTGGTGTTTATGGCTGGCCTGCTGACGATACCGCTGATGGTAGGCGCAGCGGCGGGTTTGGGTTACGGCCGTGAATTGTTGGCGGCGGTAGCGTTGATGGGTTTGGCGCTGCTGTTCGACTGTCTGGCGCAATTGGTGGGGGCTGTCTTTAACGGCCTGGAACGGATGGAGTTGGGCGCGGCCATCATCATTGTGCAGGAAGTGACTTTTTTGCTGGCCGGGGTTCTGGTTTTGTGGCTGCGTCTACCCTTTTTGTGGCTCTTTGTCGTGTATGTGCCGTCTCGGTTTGTTGGTTTGCTTTTGGCTTTTGGCCTTTATCGGCGGCTGTTTGGGCGGGGACTACGACCGGAATTTGACGTCCCGTTTATCAGATCGCTCTTGCGGACAACGGCCCCGTTTGCCGCCAATATGGCGCTGGGTCCAATCTATTTGCGGGTGGATGTGCTGCTGCTTTCCTTTTATAAGGGTAGTCTGGCAGTGGGCTTGTATGAGGCCACCGCCGCTATCTTTTATCGTTTTAACATTTTGGCGCGGATGTTCAACAATGCGTTGATGCCGGTGATGGCGCGGGAATATGAAACGGAAGTGGCGCGAATTCGGAGCTATGTGAATGCCGCCGCCAGATACCAGACGTTGATCGGGCTGCCGTTGACACTGTTTTGTCTGCTTTTGGGTGAACGTATTGTGGTGTTGATTTATGGCCCGGACTTTGCCGAATCGGGGCTTGTGTTTAGCTTGATGGCTTCCATTATTTTGCTGCGCTTTTTGGATAATACGCTGGCTACAACGCTTACGGCCGTGAACATGCAAACACAGCGTTCCATCATCGTAGGATTGACGGCCGTTTTCAACATCGCGCTCAACGTATACGTGCTACCGCTGTATAGTTTTCAGGGGGCCGCCGTCACCACCATTCTGACTGAACTGGTCTTTTTTGCGGGACTTTATCTTGTCCTGGCGCGTCGTGTGCCGCAGCCGCTGCAATGGGGTGGGTTGGTACGGCCGTTTCTGGCCGCCATGGCCATGGGACTGGCTGTTTGGTTGTTGGGCGACCGCCCTCTCTTGCTGCACCTCATCGTGTCGGGGGCTGTTTATGTGGGCGTCTTGCTCGCTTTGGGTGGTATTACGCGGGAAGAATGGCGTTTTTTATGGAACCTTTTACACCTGGACCGCCTTGCCTCCCTTCAATTGAATAAGGCGGCTGCCGGTGACGCTAAATCTATCCCAGGAGGAAAATAACCTTGTCTGGCAATCATAAAACGCGCGTATTTGCCCTGGGTTTAGACGGGGCAACCTTTGACCTGATCCAACCCTGGGCGCAGGCCGGAAAGTTACCCACGTTGGCCCGCCTGATGTCGGTGGGCAGTTGGGGCGTGCTGCGTTCCGTCATTCCACCGGTGACGATGCCCGCCTGGGCCTCGTTTCTCACCGGGCTGTCACCGGGTAATCATGGCCTTTATTCCTTTTTGCAGCGCAAACCGGGAACCTACAACATGACGCCATTTAACGCCAGCTATCTACAAGCCCCGGATATTGGCTCCTTGTTAAACCGGCACGGCAAGCGCGTGGCGCTGATCAACGTCCCGGCCACCTATCCGCCTAAACCTCTGGATGGCATGGTGGTAACCGGTTTGGAAACGCCGGGGCAAACGGTGGCTTATACCCATCCCGCCTGGCTGCAAGAGGAATTACACCAGCGCTTTGATTATGAAGT
Organism: uncultured Chloroflexota bacterium; assembly: GCA_937958365.1. Taxonomy (GTDB): domain Bacteria; phylum Chloroflexota; class Anaerolineae; order Promineifilales; family Promineifilaceae; genus Leptovillus. The sequence goes on from CALFEW010000848.1 coordinate 12,535, forward strand.
GGAGCGGACAGAAAAGTATGATCCCGGTCAGGAGAAGCTGTTCTGGCGGGCGGTGGAGCGGGTGGAACAAAAGCGACTGGAGGCTGTTTTATGGCTGATGGAGCAGGACGCCTGGGATTTCTTCGCGGTTGTTTTTCGCGGCACAGATATTTTGGGCCATGCGTTCTGGCGGTTTATGGACCCGACTCACCCGGCGCATGATCCGGTGTTGGCCCAGGAATATGGTGATGTACTGCTGCGACATTATCAAAAGATGGACACGGCCGTAGCCCAAATTCAGGCCCGCCTGCTGCCCGACGACATCTTGCTGCTTATGTCTGATCATGGTTTTGGTCCCATTCACCGCGACGTGTACATTGATAATGTCCTGGCCCAGGCCGGGCTGCTGCACATGAAACAAACCGCCAAAGCCAGAGCGCGCCAGATGCTTTTCCAGGCTGGGCTGACGCCGCGCAATATGCTGCGTCTGCTGGCCTGGCTGCGCTTACGCAACCTTTCGCGCAAACTCATCCCGCAAAACAAGCGGCTGGCCGTTAGCGCCGGTTTGCTTTTGTATAACAGCGTGGATTGGTCGCGCACGGTGGCGTATCCGTTAGGGGGCGCCGGCCAAATTTTCGTCAATTTGCAGGGGCGTGAGCCAGAAGGAATTGTGGAGTCGGGGGTGGCGTATACGGCCGTTTGCGATGAAGTAGAACGCGCCTTATTGGCCCTGCGAGACCCCGACACCGGGAAACCGGTGGTGGCGCGGGTCTGGCGCAAAGCTGAAGCCTACGGAACCCATGCGCTGCCCGACTTGCCCGATCTGTACATCGAATGGGTAAACGACCAATACACCGACATGGGCGGCATTGGCTACGGCCGTGGCATTTTCTCCGAGCCAATTCGGGGGCGTTCCGGTGGGCACACCATGCGTGGCATCTTTCTGGCGCATGGGCCGGGTATTAAACAAGGCTATCACGTCTCCGACGCCAGTCTGATTGACCTGGCTCCCACCATTATGCATTTGTTAGGCGTGCCCGTTCCTGCCCAAATGGATGGCAAGGTTTTGCTGGATATTCTGGCCGAGCCGCCCACAACGGTTGTGTATGACGATGCGTCAATGGCGCCTGACGCCGCTGTGTATACTTTTTCCGCCACCGAGCAGGCGACCATTGAAAAAAGATTGCATGATCTGGGGTATATCTGATGCTACATCGGGAACCAGACGGTGATGGGTTGTTTGAACCCACAAAGCTGATACGCCCAACCTGGACCTTTTGGGGCATTGCGACTGTGCTGGTGATTGTTGTGCTGCCTTATGAGCGGTTTACCGGCCCGGCCTCTACACGTTTGCTGGACGGCATTATTATTTTGCTGGCGCTGTATATGGCGTTGAACTGCTGGCGCTCGCGTGAACGCATTGTCGTGCCGCTGCTCGTGCCCATGCTGCTTATTTTGCTGTCCAGTCTGGTGGCGACAATTTTGGGGTTTGCGTATAGCACGAATATAACGGCCGTTATTCAGGAGTTGTACCTCTGGGTTCTCGTGATCGTCATGACCAACGTCCTTTTGCAGCATCCTTTGCCGGACCGGAACCGGCTGCTGAAAATTTGGGTCATTGTGGCCTGCGTCGTCGCCCTGACCACATTGATGGGGATGCTGCACATTGGTCCGGCCATGTTCCACGAAATCCCGCAGCGCGACCGGTATCAATTTGAAGGTTTGGATCGCGGCGTCGGTACGTATGTCAACCCCAATGCGGCCGCGGCTTATCTGAGCATCAGTTTCTTCATTGCTGCGGGGATGGCCTGGCCGATGGGTTGGCGCATCTTGGCCTGTAGCTGGCTTTTGGCGGGCATGTATGGAACGGGTTCTAACGGCGCGATGGGGACCACATTGGCCGCGTTTGGGCTGTTGTTTGTGTATGCCACCATCCAGCGACAAGGGCAGAGAGTTTGGGCGTGGGCGGCGGTCATCAGTGGGGGAACGGCCGTTGTCATTCTTTTGTTGGACAAAGCGCCTTCCTTGTTTTCTGCCACTCCCCTTGCTGGTTCCAGTCTGTTCACCACCAGCATTCGCCGCATTTCACGGGCCATGAGACTGCGTTTTCAGTTGTGGGATGTAGGCTGGCAGGCGTTTCAGGAACGGCCGTGGGGCATTGGTCCCAACAGCGCCAGCGAGATTGAAGCCAGTTTGCACAGCGATTATCTGGCCTTCCTCATCGAACGCGGGCCGCTGGGCCTTTTGGGCTGGCTGCTGCTGCTGATTGAACCCCTGGTTTACGCAGTGCGCGCCGCACAAAAAAGCCAGGCAGACCCGGCGCAGCAGTGGCAGATGCTTGCCCTGGGGGCGGGCATTCTGGCTTCTGCGCTGAATTCGGCTGTCCATGAACTGTCCCACACACGGCCGTTCTGGCTGCTGATGGCCTTTATCTTTGCGCAATCTATTGCTCTGTTACGGCCGTTGCCGCAACCAGAGTTCGTGGCAGGGTCCTGGCCCGGCCTGCCGCTCCATCAGCCAGACCGGCAAGGAGCAAGCCCGCTATGACCATCAAAGTGGTGCATTTATCCAACTTCGACGTGGCCCTCAACGTCCACCTAAAACATTACATGTGTTACCTGCGTGACCAGCAATACGACGTACACATCATCTGCAATCCTGGGCAATTTTTGCAAGGCGACGCCATCACCGATTACGGCATTCCTGTCAAAGCCATCCCCTTTTCCAATCGTTACACGCCCTGGCAAGATCTGAAAACCCTCTACCAGCTTTACCGCTATTTCCGAAAAGAGCGGTTCGACATTGTGCATACCCATACGGTCAAACCCGGTTTGTTAGGCCGAATTGCCGCACGGCTGGCCGGGACGCCCATTGTGGTGCATACGGTTCACGGGTTTCACATCTGGGACACCATGTCCCCTCTGGAAATCCAGCTCATGCTGTGGATTGAGCGCATCGCCAATCACTTCTGCGATTTGCTCTTATCCCAAAACCGGGAGGATATGGCTTATGCCGTCGCGCATCACATCTGCCCACCGGAGAAAATTCACTTTTTGGGGAATGGCATAGACCTGACCCAGTTTCACCCGCAGCGAGTCAGCCGGGAAACGGCCGTTGCCAAGCGCCAGGAATTGGGACTCTCCCCCGATGAGCCAGTCGTGGGCATGATTGGGCGGTTGGTGCAGCTCAAGGGGTACCACGAATATGTGGCGGCGGCCCGCATTCTCAAAGAAAGGGGGCAGCCTATACGCTTTTTAGCCATTGGCGCGGCGCAAAAGGGCAAAGCGGAGGCGCTGTCGCCGCAAGAACTGATCGCCCAACAAGGCGTCGAAGACAGAGTACTCGCCTTGGGTGTACGGCAAGATGTGCCGGAATTGTTAGCCATGATGGACGTTGTGGTGCTGGCCTCATACGCCGAAGGCATCCCGCGTATTTTAATGGAAGCCGCCGCCATGGGACGGCCGTCTATCGGAACCGATGTGCGCGGGACCCGCGAAGTCATCGTGGATGGCGTCACCGGCTGCCTGACGCCCGTCCACGACGCTGTTGCCCTGGCCGACGCCATCAGCCGTTTGCTTGCCGACAAGGCGCAGGCGCAGGCCATGGGCCAGGCCGCCCGCGCCCATGCCGAAGCTCATTTCGACGAACGATTCTTTTTTTGGCGAACCGATGCTGAGTACCGGCGTTTAATTCAACAAAAACTCCCACTTACCCGCATTCAGGATTTACAAAGCCTGCCGGCAGCCGCGGTTAATAATCTATGACGCCCGGACGTCTAGGGGGATAGCGAAATGAAAACAGCTTTCACGATCCACCCACAGGAGCCAACACCGACAAAACATGCGCCAACGCCAGTGCGGCAGGAACCCCTTCCTTTTTGTCGGCCAGACATCACCGAAGCCGAAATCAATGAAGTGGTTGACACACTGCACTCTGGTTGGCTGACGACAGGGCCAAAGACAAAGGCTTTTGAAGGTCAGTTTGCAGATTTTGTTGAAGCGCGCCATGCCATTGCCGTTAACTC
>CALFEW010000849.1 GCA_937958365.1 uncultured Chloroflexota bacterium
CCGCGCGCCGAACCGTGAGAAATTATAGTTGTTTAATCATCGTCAGAATGCTCGTCTTCCTGGCCGGTGGGATGGCATTCGGCGCAGGCGAAAAAGTCGGTCTGGCTGAAATCTACGTCGTCGTGTTCGTCCTGCATTTTATTCAGTTCGTGTTCGTGGCAGTTGGTGCAGGTGTACTGGTCATAGGTGGTGGTATGGCAGGCGGCGCAGGACTGCACGCCCTCTTCGCCGTGATCCAGCGGGAAATTGTGTTGCAGCAAACGGGCGGGCAGCCAGGCGTCGGTGGTGTGGCAGGCGGCGCACTCCTCGCCAAAGATGCCGGCATGGATGGGCGGTTCTGCGTGGCAGGCGACGCATTCCTGGGAGATGCCTTTGAACTGGCCGTTGGTGTGGCAATCCTGGCAGGTGATGGCGGCGTGAGCGCCGGTGAGGGCGAAGAGTTGGGCGTGATCTTCCGGGCTGAAGGCGGCCAGCGTATCCAGCCCGTCGTGGCAGGCGATGCAATCTTCGCCGTAGAGTTGGCGATGGTCGGTCATAAAGATGGGGTCGGCGTCCTGGTGGCAGTCGGCGCAGGCATTGAGACTGACGGCGAACGTGCCGGTTTCCTGGTGACAATCGGTGCATTCTAACGGCCGTTCCCCATAATCCACCGTATGTTTCGCCAGTGTAAATCGGGTCAGGTTGTGGTCGAAGTTAGCGACGGCGGCCGTTTTCAGGTCGTAATCCGGTCCGCGATGTTCCATGTGACAATCGGCGCAGGCGGCGGCATTGGGGAAACGGCCGTGCAGGCCAACGGCCGTTGGCGGATCGCCCACCATCTGACGTTCACCGGCAATGTTTTCATGGCAGGCTTCGCAGCGCGCCGCCTCAATGCCCACAAACGGCGTGTGGCATTGGCCGCAGTCGTGGGCCAGTTCGGCATGATTGGCAAACCCTTGCAGCGCCACTTCGCCATGCTGCACGGCCGACAATTCGCCGGGGCTAAAGGCCTCGCCCCCGTGAAAATAGAGGCCAATAACCAGTCCTAAAGCCAGAATAAAGGTCGAAATCAACGCCACCGGGGAAAAGATGGGATGTTGGCGCTCAAGGCGGCGGGGTTCGTTCATTGAAGTAGCCCTGCTCTAAAGTAAAAAGTGGCGGCAACGTGGATAGCCACCGAAAAAAACAAGGTCAGGCCGAATGGAATGTGGAAGATGTGCCAGGCGCGCAAGAGGCGGCGCGACGTGGCTAACATTTCTATCTGGCGTTCCAGACTACGCTTTTGTTCTAACAGCGACGCAAGCTGCTGGCGGGGCTGCGCTTCTAAATGGTCCAGGCGGCGCAGCTCTTTTTGCAGGCGACGGCCGTAGCGCCACTGGTAAAAAGAACGGCCGACGACCGTCAGGACAGGATTGCGGGTGGTGGTGCGCTGGCTGAGCGCCGTCACGATCTCTTGTTCGCGTAACGGCCGTTGTGCTTTCAAAGCGTCTAGCTGCTGTTCGATGCCCCGAATTTGCTGGCTGATTTCCTGCCGCGAGGCGGTGACGCCGCTCATGGTGCGGGGCAGGGCGGTATACAGATACCGGCCGACGAAGCCGCTGCCCACAACGACGAGGGTCAGGAAGAAGCTGAGTCCGGCCAGTCCACGAAATTGCAGGCCGGTGTGCATCAAGGCCAGAAAGGGGCCAACAATGCCGGTGAAGATGTGGAAGGAGAGCCAATAACGCACCGGCCCGGCCCAGTTCAGCCAGGAGGTGCGCTTGCGAATGCTGTACAACGTTTCGGTCATCACCATGAGGAGCGCGCCGACGATGCCCAGGGTATGGCCGAAGGGATGGCCGCCGTGCGGCTCGGCCAGGATTTCGTAGGCGATGTAGACGCCGGACAGGACGACCATGACAAACAGGCTGAGTTCGAGTTCGTAGGGTTTAACGGCCGTTGCCGTCGGGTCCATGAATTGTTGTTGACGCGCCGAAGCGTTGGGCAGACGATTTCGCACGAATTTTTCCTTAAGGCCGAAAACTAAATAGCCTGGGTCATTGAAATTAGAGATCGGTTCAATCGCCAATCTTTAGTCTCTGGCGAGCTGTTACTTCCACGCTCTCTATGCAAGTTGAAGCTACCCGACATCGGGCAACGATTCCATGAGTTAGTCGCAAGTGTAACGAAAAAGTAACGAGATTGGAGAAAATTGGTCACTTTGTACCCCTCATTTTCCATCCCCCTTATATTCGACTAGAATTAGCCCATGATGCAATTATTCAGTTGGAACGTCAATGGCCTGCGCGCCGCGCAGGGTAAAGGATTCTTGGAGTGGTTGAACCAGATTCAACCCGACGTGTTGTGTTTGCAAGAGACAAAATGCCACCCGGACCAGTTAGAGGAAACTTTGCGTGCGCCCGATGGTTATAATACCTACTGGGCCGCGGCGGAGAAAAAAGGGTACAGCGGCGTGGCCCTGTACAGCAAAACAAAACCGCTTTCTGTGCAAATTGGGCTGGGCATTCCTGAATACGACCGCGAAGGGCGCACCATCGTCGCCGATTACGGCGATTTTGTGTTGATTGGCGCGTACTTCCCCAACGGCAGCCGCGACCACAGCCGCGTGCCTTACAAAATGGCCTACAAAGCAGACTTCCTGGCCTTTTGCAATGCGCTTCGCGCCCAGGGGAAGGCTGTGGTCTTTTGCGGCGACGTAAATACCTCGCACCAGGAAATTGACCTGGCCCGGCCGCGACAAAATCAAACCACCACCGGTTTTTTGCCCGAAGAACGCGCCTGGATAGACGAAATTGTGGCCCAAGGTTACGTGGATACCTACCGGGCGATGTATCCGCAGCAGGCGGGCGCTTATTCCTGGTGGTCGTACATTGGCGGGGCGCGGGCGCGCAACGTGGGTTGGCGGCTGGACTATTTTTTCGTCAGCCCGGATTTATGGCCGCATGTAACCGGGGCCGCCATCCACCCGGACATCACCGGCTCTGACCACTGCCCCGTAAGTCTGAAGCTAGAATTGTGAATCGTGAAGGCGGGAGCAGGTGGTGGGAGTGGGCGGCGCTGGCCGGGATTTTGCTGGTTACGGCCGTTCTCCGTCTTGCTTACCCTGGTCTGACTGAATTTAAGGCCGACGAGGCGCGGCTGCTGGCTCTGGCGCTGGACATGGCCGACGGCCGTTTTGCCTTGCGCGGCATCAGCAGTTCTGTTGGCTTCCCCAACTTCCCCATGAGCGTCTGGCTCTATGCCATTCCGCTGCTTGTCTGGCCCCACGTGTATGCCGCCACCCTGTTCACCGGACTGCTCAATTCGCTGGCTGTGGGCGCCGGTTATTGGCTGGTGCGCCGCTATTGGGGCGCGGGCGCAGCGATTGCCGCTTCGCTGCTTTTTGCCGTCAGTCCGTGGGCGGTCATCTTTTCGCGCAAGATTTGGGCGCAGAATCTGCTGCCCTTGTTTGTGATGGGTTGGGCGATTGGCGCGGCCCTGGCGTTTGTGGAAAAACGGCCGCGCTGGCTCTGGCTGCACCTGCTTTGTCTGGGCGTGGCCGTGCAAATTCACCTGGCGGCGATGGCCTTGATTCCGGCGACGCTGCTTTTTTTGCTGGTGTTCCGGCGGCGGGTGGTGTGGCGGCACGTGGTGGTGGGTGGCGGGCTGGCGCTGGCTACGGCCGTACCCTTCCTCGTGTACCTCTGGCAAAACCGCGCCCAGATCCGCCTGCCGGTCGGCGAAACGGCTGTGGGCGGCGAAACAGCCATGGGTGGCAGCCTGGACGCCTTGCGCTATGCCGCGCTAATCAGCCGGGGCGCGGAGATTCATTCTTTAGCCGGGCCAGACGCTTTTCAGGATTTTCTGGCCCGCGTCCCCTGGCTGGGTGCGGTGGCCTGGGTGGCTGGCCTGCTCTTGTTGGCCGGATTGGGCTGGTTTGCCTGGCTGGTCTGGCGGCATTGGGGGCAGCCGACGACTGACGTGGCTTTTATTGTGCTGGTGTGGGCGCTGCTGCCGCCGCTGTTTTTTACGCTTTGGCGCGGCACGCCGGTATTCATCCATTATTTCATCGCCCTGCTGCCCGCGCCGTATATTGCCGCCGGCGTGTTCCTGGCGCGTCTGGCCGCCGCCCGCGGGGCAATCGGCAAGGCCGCGATTGGGGCAGGATTGGCCGGGCTGGCGATGGCCCAGGT
>CALFEW010000850.1 GCA_937958365.1 uncultured Chloroflexota bacterium
TTTTGCCCTGCTACAACATTTACGTCCTGCGGAATGGCAGTTTTCCGTACAGGGATACATTAATAATTTTGTCCAATATCAACATCTTGCGGATCTCAATGCCCTTGTTCAAAAAGATAGAGTTTTGCGCACCGCTTTAGGTGACTATGTGGTAAAACCAGATGTCATCGTTGCCCGTTGGCCTGTGAGCGACAGCACAATTAATCAACAGCAAATCATTGTCGAAGTGGAACAAGAACCGCGTTTCACACCATTCAGAGAAGCGAATCAAAGTCAGCCACAACCCATTTTACATGCCAGCATTTCTTGTAAATTCACTCTACGCAGCGACCGTTCGCAAAATGCACGTACAGAAGGATTGAACTTGATACGTAATCGTAAAGGACATACACCCCATATTGTTGTGGTTACGGCCGAACCGATGCCTACACGTCTTGCTTCATTAGCTCTTGGTACGGGCGACATTGATTGTGTCTATCATTTTGCTTTGTCCGAACTAATAGAAGCAGCAGAAAACACGCAAAATGAAGCTGTGATCGAGTCGCTGGCGATCATGGTTGAAGGAAATCGGCTGCGTGACATTTCTGATTTGCCTTTTGATCTGATAGCCTAAGTTCCTGTCTGCCCAGACCCCACCCCGAAACCTTCTCGCCTCCTGCTTGTTGCCTTGCGGCAATCTCGCATTATAATCAGCATATCGTTTTCGTCGTCAGCCACCCGCTGCCCAGGCAACCGCGCCCCGGCAACACGGGACCTGACATCCACACAGAGGGAGACACGCCATGCGTTTAGGAAAAGACCTGACCGGAAAACCGATTATCAGTATCACAGACGGCCGTCTCGTGGGTTATGCCAAAGACGTGTACGTCAACCAGGACCTTTACTGGATCACCGGCATCTTCACCGGCTCCGAAGGGCTGATCAGCCGCAAAGCCAAGCTCATCGAGCGCGACAGTGTGGTCGTCTTTGGCATAGACGCCATCCTCGTCAAAAGCTCCGAAGTGGAGACCGACAACAAAGAACTAGACGGAGCCGACAAGTGGCTGCGCCTGGACAAACTGCGCGGCCGGGGCGTAGACACCCCTGGCGGCACCAAAGTCGGCGTCATCGGTGACATCATTATCGGCGAGGAAGGCGAGATTAGCGGCTTTGCCCTCTCCAAAGTCTTCGTCGAAGGGCCGATCGCCGACAAAGGCACCTTGCCCCGCAGCGCCATCATAGACACCGGCCAGGTAGATGGCCTCATGACCATAGACCTGGTAAAAGTGGAACAATACCACCTCAGTCCCCCGGCTGAGGAGAAATAATTTCAAGTTTAAAACTTCCCGGAAGCTTTGAGCTTCCGGGAAGTTTCGCGTCATCCATTCTGGAGGCAGGGAGCCGCTTCCACGCAACCTGAACCCGAACAGCAAAGTCACAATAAGGAGAAGAGTTCACAATGAGTTTAAATGATGGTATCAGCTTTGGCCTGACCGAGGAACAGCGTGAGATTCAGTTATTAGCCCGCGAATTCGCCAAGAACGAAATCGCCCCCAAGGCCGAACATTACGACAAATCCCACGAATATCCCTGGCCGGTCATCAAAAAAGCACAAGAATTGGGCCTGACCACCATGAACATCCCCGAAGAATATGGTGGTCTGGGACTCAGCCTGTTGGAAGAATGTATCGTCACCGAAGAGTTGGCTTATGGCTGCTCCGGCATGAGTACGGCCATTGGCGTGAATGGGCTGGCTATCCTGCCCATCCTCATCGCCGGCACAGAAGAGCAGAAACTGGAGTATTGCGGCCGTCTGGCCAACGGCAAAATGTCTGCCTACTGCCTCACGGAACCGGAAGCCGGGTCCGACGTAGCCGGTATCAAGACTGTGGCCCGCAAAGAAGGCGACCATTACGTCCTGAATGGCAGCAAAACCTTCATCACCGGCGCGACCGTCGCTAACTTTTACACCGTCTTTGCCTATACCGACCCCAACGTGCGTTACAAGGGCATGAGCTGCTTTGTTGTCGAGCGCGACTGGGAAGGCGTCAGCGTCGGTCAGCCTTTCGACAAGATGGGCCAGCACGCTTCCGACACGGCCGAAGTCATCTTCGACAACGTGGTTGTGCCGGAAAGCTATCGGTTGGGCGCGGAGGGCACAGGCTTTATCACCGCCATGAAAGTCTTCGACCGCAGCCGCCCGGCAACGGCCGCTGGCGCTTTGGGCGTGGCGCGTCGGGGGCTGGAAGAAGCTGTCAAGTACGCCAAAGAACGCCTGAGCATGGGCAAAGAAATCTGGCAATATCAGGCCATCGGCCACAAAATCGCCGATATGGCGATGGAACTGGAAGCGGCGCGTCTGCTGGTCTGGAAATCTGCCTGGGCTGTAGACAACGGCCAACCAGACACAATGGTCTCATCGTTTGGCAAGGCGTATGCCGCCGACACAGCGATGAAAGTAGCCACCGACGCGGTGCAGGTGTTTGGCGGCTACGGCTATATGGCCGAATACCCCGTGGAGAAGCTGATGCGCGACGCCAAAATCTTCCAGATTTACGAAGGCACCAGCCAGATTCAACGTAACATTGTCGTGCGGGAATTGTTCCGCAAGTAGTCGTTTCA
>CALFEW010000851.1 GCA_937958365.1 uncultured Chloroflexota bacterium
AGGCATACGTTTTCATAAAAGCGTCTATACTCCCCAGCTTGGTAAGATTCTCCCCTGTTTCCTTAACGTTGAAGTCGCGCCGGGTGATTATACGGAAGGCAGGGCAAATCGCAACTGATTCTGATTGAACGGGTTTATTCAAGTGGGCTGGAGCTAGAGGATGCGCTGCACGTATGAAATATGCCCACATTGTCGGTTGGGGCTGTTATTTACCCGACCGAATCATGACCAACGACGAAATTTCCCTGGTTGTAGATACCTCAGATGAATGGATTCATGCCCGCACTGGCATCCGCCAGCGGCACATCGCCGGCGAAGCGGAAACGACGGCCACGCTGGCTTTTGAAGCTGCGGCGCGGGCGCTGGCCATCGCCGACATGCACCCCTCGCAAGTAGACCTGATTATCGTCGCCACCTCTACGCCGGAGTATATGTTTCCCTCGACGGCCTGCCGCGTCCAGGATTACCTGGGAGCGACACGGGCGGGAGCGTTTGATTTGGGCGCGGCTTGCTCCGGTTTTGTTTATGGATTGGAGATGGCGGCGCAGGCGATTGCCACCGGTTCGGTGCGTAATGCGATTGTGATTGGCGCTGAGACCATGTCGCGGGTATTGGATTGGCAAGACCGCTCCACGTGCATTTTGTTTGGTGATGGCGCGGGCGCGGTCGTGCTAAAAGGCTCCAACGTGCCCGGCGGCGTGCTGGCCTCTACCTTGCGCTCCGATGGTTCCGGCGGCGATTTGCTCAGTTTGCCGGCCCTTTACCACAACCCTGTGCCGCTGCTGGGATCGGACTTTTATCATAACGGCCACCAGAAGAATACGATTGACATGAACGGCCGTCAGGTCTATCGCTTTGCCACCCAGGTGATCGCCTCGTCGGTTAAAGAAGTGCTGCACAAAGCCGGTCTGAGCATAGACGACGTGGCGCTCATCGTGCCGCATCAAGCCAATGTCCGCATCATCGAAACGTCCGCCAGGCGGCTGAAAATCCCCTACGAAAAGTTTTATGTAAACGTAGAACAGACAGGCAATACTTCGGCCGCCTCGATTCCCATCGCCCTCTGCCAGGCGGTCACCGAAGGACGGCTGCGCCCCAACGACAACGTGGTGTTTGTGGGTTTTGGCGGCGGCCTGACCTGGGCGGCGGCGGCGCTAAAGTGGGATGTGACCCCGCCAGAAGTTCGCCGAATCAACCGGGAATGGAAGCGGGCCAGGTATATTGCCGCACGCGGCCGTTCAAGGTTTAAGCGGTGGCGGCGTAAGGTGGCGGCATTCATCGCCGGATCGCCCACGCCGGAGGCCCGGCTGAAAGATGCGCCCCGACGGTTAGATTAGCGCTCGTATTCCGAAGTCCGTATACCGTGTTCTCCGTGCCTCTACGGTGCAATTTTATCGCAACAGTCATAGTCGTCTGGTGGTGGCGGACGTGTTATGATCGGGGACATGACAGATTTGAAGCAAACGACAAAATTTTGGCGGCGACAGTGGCCCTGGTTGGTGTTGAGCGGGCTGTTGTTGGCCGTGGTTTTTGTATTGCGGCTGGCTCCGGAAGAAGCCACGCTGGGGCAGGGCATTAAAACCGTTTATATCCACGTGGCGCTGACCTGGACGGGGATGGCCGGTTTTGTGGCGGCGGGCCTGTTGGGCTTGTTGGTGATAGCCACCGGTGGGCAGCGTTTTGCCGCCTGGATGCAAACGTTGGGCTGGGTGGGTTTTGGTTTTTATGCGGCCGGTGTGGCCATGAGCGCGTTGGCTTCTAAGGTCAACTGGGGCAACGTGTTCTGGCAGGAACCCCGCATGATGGCTGCCTTAAACGGCCTGGCGGTGGCGGTGATCGTGTTGGCGGCGAACATCTGGATTCCCTGGGTGCGCCTGCGCGGGCTGCTGCAAGCAATTCTTCCGGTGATTATCTTCTGGCTGACGGCCAGCGCGCCTTTGCTGCTGCATCCGCGCAACCCGATCACCACATCCGATTCGTTGGGCATCAAGCTGGCCTTTGGCGGCATGTTTCTGCTGACGGCCGCGTTGGCGGTGTGGGTGGTATGGCTGGTGACGAAGAAGTCGAATAGTCAGACCACCCGACTACCAGACTAAACCGCTTTGGCGATGTGTTGGACGATGGTTTCTTCGCTGGCGATGCCTTGAAGGTGGACACGGCCGTTAATCACCAGATGCGGGTAGGCAAACACTGAATATTTCCAGGCCGCCTGGGGGAACATGTCGCCCATGAGCAAGTAGGCACGGATGTGGGGGCTGAAGGCGGCCATGTTGAAGATAGGTTGGGCCATAAGTGGACCACTTTCGTTGGTAACGGCCGTAATCAATTCCAGAGTCACTTCTTCTTTCAAAGTGTGCAGTTGAATCCGTGTTTTGGCTTCCAGGCCGCTGCCCTGAAAGGCCACGGCCTGCATCGCCGTGATGAAGGATGTCATCTGGTAGCCGGCGGGCAGCCCGACCAGACGCACGCCCACGTCCTCATACGCCTCCGGCGCGCCGCGCATCACGCCAATGACCGGCCAATACGGGTAGTTGATGCGTTGGGGCAGTGCCCGAAAAGAGACGTTGGCGAAGCGGTCGGCCAATGTGCGGCAAAGCTGTACGGCTTCTTTTTCCCGCTGGCTGGCGTTTTCATCACCCCAAACGATGAGGTGCAATTGGGCCGGCAGGTGTTCGATAAAAGCGGGCAGTTGCTCCCAGGTTTCGGCGTCGAAAATGTGTTGTTCATTAGTCATTGTGTCATTCCTCACCCCCGATTTATAATCAGCCCATCGAAAATTGGCAAATAGGCCGTTGGCTGTCAACTACCAACTATCAACTATCAACTACCAACTCAATATGATTCCTTTTGCATTTACATTTGTTATTTGGGCTTTGCTGCACAGCCTGACGGCCATGAGGCGGACGAAGGCGGTGGCGCGGCGGTGGATGGGAGAACGGCCGTATGCCGGTCTCTATCGCCTGCTGTACAACGTGTTTTCTTTTGTCACCATTTTGCCTGTGTTTTACGTGATGTGGACGGCCGTACCGCGCACCTTGTTGTGGCAAATTCCCGCGCCCTGGAGCTACGGGGCGCAGTTGCTGCGGTTGGTGGGCCTGGTGGGCCTGGCTGTCGCCTTGTGGCAGACGGACATTTGGGACTTTGTCGGGCTGCGGCAGGCCGTGCGCTTTTGGCAAGGCCAGGAGGAAATGTCCCCGCCGCCCAAACTGGTGACAGGCGGCATGTATGCCCTGGTGCGCCATCCCCTTTACTTTTTTAGCATGTTGGTGCTGTGGTTCAGCCCGGTCATGGTTTTGCCCAGCTTTTTGTTCAATTTGTTGGCGACGGGTTACTTTTACGCCGGATCGAGGGTCGAAGAGCGCCGTCTGGCCGCCTTCTTCGGCGAAACGTACGAAGTCTATCGCCGCCGCGTGCCGGGGCTGCTGCCCATCCCCTGGCCCAAAAGCCAATAGACCCGTAACTTTTGCGGTTCTGCTGTACAAAAAACACGGACCTTGCGGCAAGCAAGGTCCGTGTTTTTTCATGTCAGAGCTTTGTTCGATTTAAGAGAAGGCCGGAACCATAATGCCCGTGGGGAGTTGTACATGGCCGTTTTGTTTGCTTTTGCCCTGGCTGGTCCCCGCAGTGCGCGGCGCGTGGCTGTCCATGCCGGCCAGCGCTTCGATTTCTTCTCTGTCGCTGATAATCCCTTCCAGTTTACCGTCCATCATCTGAATAACGCGGTCCACGTAGCGGCACATGCGCAAATCATGCGTCACCATGATGCCGATGCGGTTTTGCTCGTGGATGAGTTCGGCAAAGGTCTCCACGACCTGATACGCCAGGGTGGTGTCCAGGCTGGCGGTGGGCTCGTCGGCCAACACCAGTTCGGGGTCGTGGATGAGGGAGCGGGCGATGGCCACACGTTGTTTCTGGCCGCCGGAAAGCTGCGAAGGCAGGTTGTGCAGGCGGCCGCCCAGGCCCAGCCGTTCCAGAAGTTCGATGGCGCGTTGACGGCCGTTTTTGTCGTAACGGCCGTTCAGCCGCAGCATCAATTCCACATTCTCTTGCACGTTCAAAAAGGGAACCAGGTTGTTTGATTGAAACGTGAAGCCGATTTTGCTCCGGCGAAATGCCGTAAGCTGCGAATCGCTCATCTGGCTGATTTCTTCGCCGCCGAGCATGATTTGGCCGCTGGTGGGCGAAAGCAGCCCGGCGATCATCGCCAGCATACTGGTTTTGCCGGAACCGCTGGGGCCGACCAGGGCCACAAATTCGCCGGGAACTAATTCAATAGATACATTGTCAACGGCCGTAATCGTCGCGTCGTCAATTTGATATTCTTTCGTAATATTTCTGGTTGCCAGAGTAGATTTCATGTTATCCGCCTTCATCATTCAGTTAAAGAGTTTTTTTAGACTCGGAATCATCCAATACTAATTTTCAGTCATCGAAACGATAGAGATTTATCAGGAAGCCAATCCCAGAGCGCGCAGTGGTTCTACACGTACCAGGAACCGAACGGAAACCAAACCGCCGATAGGCCCGATAAACAGCAGAGTCAATACCGCAATAATCACTTGTGGGCCGGTGAAGATAATCGGGATATTGGACGGCAGCCCCAAAGAAAGCAGCAGCGTGGCCAATGCGCCAATTAGAACCCCTACCATGTTCGTGCCCACGATTTGCGCCGTCGCGGCCAGCGCCACCAGAGGATTAGAAGCGCCAAGCGCTTTCAACATACCAATCTGGCCCACCTTTTGCAGCGTCTGAATTTGAAAGAACCCACCCACGACCAACACGCCAATCAGCAGTGTAAAGATGCGTTGCGTATTCAGAGTGCTTTGCTGTTCCGCATATCCCGGCGAATTCTCGTAAGCTGTCACCACGTTCACCACTTCCACGTTGCTGACCTCGTTTTCCAGACGCTCGATCATCAATTCCTCGTCGGCCGGATTTTCCAGCTTAACGTTGACAATGTTGTAAGTCAGTTCGCTCTGCGCATTGCCCACCACCGGCTTGGGTTTGATATTGTCCCAGGTCAGCAGCGGCACGAAGATGGAAGGCTGGAAGAAATATTGCTGGCTGACCGTAATGCCGACAATGGTGACGGGATAAAACTCCTCAATGGCCCCTTGGGTTGATTTAACCGTAAGCGTGTCGCCAATTTGCAGCCCGGTTTGATCGGCTACGCGCTGGTCAATAACGACCTCGTTGGCGCGCAGGCCAGCAAGCTGACGCCCACTCGTGACGGCCGGTTCGCCGGGCCGCCCTGGCTCCACGCCCACCAGTGAGTAAGACGCTGGCTCGGCTTCAAGGTCCATCCCATCGTATTCGATGAAGGCGCTGCTGGCGCCAATCGCTCCGGCGTCGGCGACGCCAGGGGTGCGACGGATGTCGTTCATGCGCGAACGGCTAAGCTGGCTGGACAAAACCGCCAGGTTGGCCTGGTCCTGAAAAACGACCAACTCGCCTTCCAGATTGCTCAGGTACTCTTTGTTGGCTGTCGCCAGCCCTTCCCCCAGCCCGGCCAGAAAAATAACCAGCAGGGTAATCAGCGCGATAACCATGCTAACCAGGAGAAAACGGCCGCGATTGCGCCATAATTCTTTGAATGCCAGATATAAAGAAACTGAAATTGTCATCATCATCTCCTACTCCCCTTTACTCAGCACGGTTTCAGTCCGTTGAGTAAAATGTCAATCATTTCGTAAGCTAATTGTTGTGGCGTCGGGCCGTGTTTGTAAGCCCGACCGGTGTACAAAATACCCTCAATCATGGTCAAAAACAGGCCGGCCAGCCGTTCCGGTTTGACGGCGCGGATTTCACCACGCGCCTGGGCTGCGGCAAAAACCGCTATGAGCGGGTCAAAGAGCGATTCTTCGGCAAGCTGCATCAGGTGTTGGGCATTTTGGGCCGTTAGCGAAGGCATGTCGGCTTCGACCATGCTGAATAATTTCAGCGGCGGTTGGGCGACAAACCAATCGGCGGCGGCTTCTAGCTGCGCCTGCACCTGCGGGCCAGCCTGCCGGATGGCGCCCTCTAAGCCCTGGTTGTGGCGCGCCAGTCCGCGCTCGGTAACTTCCACAAAAAGCTGTTCTTTGCCTTGTGGGACGTGGTAATACAAAGACGCTTGCCGCATGTCCAGCGCTTCCGCTAAATCACGCATGGTGACGGCCTGGTAGCCACGTTTGTGGAACAATGTTTCGGCTGTTTGCAGAACCCGTTCGCGGGCTTCGCTGATGTGTTCTTGAATTGCAATCATGTTTTTCCTTGCTCAACTACCTAACGCTTAGTAGGTTAACAGATTGCAAAAGTTTTGTCAAGTATCAAATTGTGCAAATACTGGATATTTGTGAAATTGGGGCAAAAGCAAGGGTTTTGGGGCAGGTGAAAAGGCACAATTCGCAGATAGCCCAGGTTTCTCAGACTGTTTGTCTGAGAAACCTGGGCTATTGGAGGAAGAAGTTTATTTCTGGCGCAGCCAGATGGGGGAATAGAAAAGGGATTTTAGAGGAGGGTAACGGCCGTTTCCCCCACCATCAGCGGCAGGTTATTGTCG
>CALFEW010000852.1 GCA_937958365.1 uncultured Chloroflexota bacterium
TTTTAAGAAATGGGACGCGGATTTTCACGGATGCGGCGGATTAACGCGGATAGTGCTGGTTTTTATCCGCGAAAATCGGCTCTATCTGCGTTAATCCGCGTCCCATTCATCAATCTGCAAACATAGTGAATCTTTGATCTTCCTTACGGCAGCGGAAAAGAGCGGCTGCGGTCGTAGATTTGCTGGAGGATGACGCTGGCTTCTTCCGGCGTCGCCAGGCGGGGCTGGCCGCCAAATTGGATGACCGTGGGGATAAATTCCAACTGGCGGACGCCATCGGCGTCTAGCCAGACATTCAGGATAACGCTGTTCGGTTCACCATCTATGTTAAAGGCAAAGTTGCCCAGCCCAAAAGCAATCACCCCATCCTTGTAGAACTGCACGCCCTGCAAAATGTGGGCATGATGGCCCACCACCAGGTCGGCGCCGGCGTCTATGGCGGCGTAGGCCGCGTCTAGCTGCTCCTGGCTGGGCGGGATGACGTATTCATACCCGCTGTGCAGCACCACGACGACGAGATCCACCTGGGAGCGAACGGCCGTTACATCTTCCGTAATGTCCGCCGGATTCGCCCACGCCAGACCGGGCGCATCGGCCGTCGCCGTCCAGGTGGCCGTATCGAAATGGCTCGTCACTTCCACCGGCACCTGGACGTAGCCCAGGAAGGCCACTTTCAAGCCGTTGGCTTCGGTGATGAATGGGGCGCGGGCGGCGGTGGCATTCACGCCTGCGCCAACGACAGCCACACCCTGTTCGGCCAGCAAATCCAGCCCTTGCAGCAGCGATTCCGGCCCATAATCCAAAGCGTGATTGTTCGCCAGCGACATCACGTCGAAGCCGGCATTGGCCAGGCTTTGGGCGCTGGCGGGCGGCGATTGGAAGGTGTAATTTTTCGGCTGCGGCTCGCCCACGTCACCGAGGGCCGTTTCCAGGTTGCCCACTGTCAGATCGGCGGCGTGGAAGAAGGGGGCGACGTTGGCGAAGGGGAAATCTATGTAGCCCTCGTTGATGGCGTTGCCCAGAGAGCGGTCCAGATTCACGTCGCCGACGGCCGCTAATTTGATGATCGGTTGGGGTGCGAGCAGGGGTTGGAGGATGGCGGCCAGTTCGGACACGGCCGTTTCGTACCCCGCCTGCCCCACCAGCGACCAGCTATCCCACAACGGATAATCGGGGTCATCGGGTTGACGGCCGTCTATCAGCAGCGGCTTTTGCATGGGTGGCATGGCCGACCAGGGCATGGCTTGCGCCAGGGCGTGGCCGTTGGCGACGATGGCCTGCGCTTCGGCCAGATTGGCATATGACCAGCTATGGTTAAACGGCACGGCGAGAACCAGCGGCTCCCGGGCGACCATCACGCCGTCCGCATTGTTCACCAGGGCGATGGCTGCGACGGCCGCATTGGGTTCAGCGGCGTTCATGACCTGCCAGTCCCAGGCGGATTCGCTTTGCGCCAGCGCTTCTGTCACCTTGTCCACCCAAACGGCGGGGATGCTGAGGGTAACGGCCGTCTTGGGTGTGGGTGAAGGGGTGATGGTAGCTGTAGCCGTAAGGGTTGGCTCAGGTGTCGCCGTTGGCGGCACGGCCGTTGGCGGCATGGCCGTTGGCGGCACGGCCGTTGGCGGCGTGGTGGGTGGCAAAGCCGTAGTTAGGGCAGATATGTCGCTGACGGCCGTAGGCGGGGCAGGGGTGGGCGAGACGGCCGTTTCGCCACAGCCTGCCAACAACAGGATCAGCAAGAAAACGAGCGGCAAAGAGCGCGGAGATAAAAAGGAAAATCGGCGTTCATCGGCGTTCAGCCGCGTTCTAATCATCTTTCCTCCGGGATACAAGGTTCGGGCTGGTTGATGAGCTGGTATTCGGTGAGGGTCATGCCCATCTCTTTGAGCTGCGTCGCCATCTCCACCCCCACGTAGCGGTAATGCCAGGGTTCGTAATAAAAGCCGGTTAGCTCAAACGCTTCGCGGGTGTAACTCAGGGTAAAGCCATAGCGGTGGGCGTTTTCCAGCAGCCAGAGACCTTCGCTTGTCTTGAAAAAGTAGGTGTGAAATTCAATGTCTGGCTGGCCGACCACATCGGCCAGTTCAGGCGAGCCAAAGTCAACGGCCGTGCCCAACTGATGTTCGCTGTGTCCCGGCGGCGCGCTGACAATGGTGGCGCTGTCTGGATTAAGCTCCAACCATTTGCTAAAAGCGACGCTTTGCGAATAGTAGCTGCGATAGCCGGAAATAAGTTGTGGTTTTAGCCCGGCGGTCTGCATGTCTGTCACCATCGCCACCAGCGGCTCAATCGCTACGGCGCGTATCTGGTTGGGATACCCCAGCGTCACGTCCACGCCAAAATAGTCGTTGATAGACACCAAATCCTGCGGCTCGTAGTCGCGGCTGAGACCGTAGGTGAGTGTGACCAGCGTGAGCAGGTCGTCCTGGGGCACGCGCTGCGTGCAGGAAGCGATGGGCGTGGCCGTTGGCGTGGCGGTGGGGGTGTCGGTGGCTTGCGGTGTGGGCGTGGCGGTGGATGTGGGAAGAGGGGTGGGCGTGTCTGGCGCGGCGCTGGCGATGGTGTGGGTGGCGGCGGGAACGGCCGTGTTCGTCATCACAGGGGTTGGTGAAAGAGGGGTGGGAACGGCCGTTTGCGCAACAGCTTCCGCTATCGTCGGCTGGCAGCCTGCCAAAAGCAAGGTCGCCAGCGCTCCAAGGAGTAATAAGTTCATCAATTTCATGGCGGCGGAATTGTAGCGCAGAATGGAGGGATGCAAAATTGGCGGTGGGAACGGCCGTACCATAAAACCACAAACATCTCGAAGACGTTTGTGGTTTTACTAATTCTAACGGCGGCGCTGCTGCGGCGCAGCGCGGTTGCCAGAGGTCATAAACATAGAGGCCGGCAGGGTAAACCCATAAATCTTCAGCCGATGTTCCAACATGGGGCGGCTGCCGCCCGGCACAAATTCGCCAATGACTTTGCCGTCTTTCTCACCGACTTCGTTGAACCTGAAGATGTCTTGCATCACCGGCGTTTCCCCTTCCAGCCCGGTCAGCTCGGTGATGGCGGTGACTTTGCGGCTGCCATCGCGCAGGCGCTCTTGCTGCACAATCAGGTTGATGGCCGACACGATTTGCCGACGCACCACTTGCAGTGGCAGGTCCATACCGGCCATCAGTACCAATGTCTCC
>CALFEW010000853.1 GCA_937958365.1 uncultured Chloroflexota bacterium
TGGGGGGAAGGGTGGGGGTGGGGGGAACGGCCGGGGGCGGGGCGGGAACAGCGCGGGGGATGATGGTGGGGGGGGGGGGGGAACGGCCGTTGCAGGCGGCCAGCGCCAGCAAAACCAGGATACCCATGACCTTGCACACAACTTGGGGACGATGAAGAGGATGATGGCGCAGCATGGGCAACGATTACTCGTCTAAAATCCCTGATAAATCCACTGCGGCGCGCTGTCCGTCGTCACAATGATCAACAAAATCACCAGTAAACACAGCCCCACCACCAGCAAATTCTCCCGACTCAACACCTTGTTTAACATGCTTAAAGCTAACCACTAACAACCAACCACTACTTATTCAGCTTCCCCACACCACTTCCACTCCCCATCTTCCTGAACGACGCGATAGCTGGCGAGGGGAAATTCGGTGTCTTCCGTGCCATAAGTGGCGACGATTTTGCCCTGGCAGCGCACCACGTCGCTGTCGCCGTCGCGGGTGCAGGCCATATCCTGAATCTGCACGCCACTCACACTGTCGAAAGTGCGCGTTTCACGTTCCAGAAATTGCTCCATGTCGGCGCACAGCAAAGCGCGGATGGTATCGGCGTCGCCGGTGGTTTTGGCTTGCAGGTATTGTTCAACGGTTTGGACCGGATCGCCTTCGCCACCGCCGCCACAGGCCGCCAGCGTCAAAAGCACAGCGGCGAAGAGTAGAATAATCAGGCGTTTTGTCATCACGTTTTTCCTTAGAGGGCCAGAATACCGGCCAGAGTGCAAATCGCCCGAATTATATGCGCCTTGAGGCTTTTGAACCAATGTCATGTTTTGTAATTGGACGCGGATTTTCACGGATGCAGCGGATAAACGCGGGTTTTCATCGTTATCCGCGAAAATCTATATTATCCGCGTTTACCCGCGTACCATTTTTCGGGTAATCAGATACCATCCCACGATTGCCAACCCGACGGCCGTCGCCAGGAGCAACGGCCGTTTCCATCCCCCATCCGTCTCGTTCGCCACATCCGCCAACTCAGCTTGCTTCGCAGCGGCCAGCAGCGCCCGCCAATCCGGGATAAGCGCCGCGTCGGGCACGCTGTAGCAGCCACGTACCAGCGCCAGATACGCCGCCTGTTCGGTTTGCCAACGGCCGTCATCCCAGCCCAATTCTTCCTGGCAGATGGTTTGGATGCGCGGCAGCAGCGCCGCGCCGCCTTCCGGCAGCAAAATGCCCAGGCGCACCCGCCGCAGCAGCAAATCATCCAGGTGGATGACGGCCTCGGCGCGAGCCGCCCAACGTAGTTCTGCCCAAAGCGTCTGTGTGCCGGGGATAAGTTCCAGTTCGCCCGGCTGCGCCGCCGCCGCCAGCGCCGGAGCCGCCGCACCATAACGCCCCAGCAGACGACGGCGCAGTTCTTCCGGCAATGTTTCGCCGCCGGGCAAGGCCACATCCACCGGGTTCAGCACCGGCAGGTTGTCGTCGGCTTCCGGCAAATCGGGCAGGAGGTGGCGCACTGCTTTCAGCGCGTCCAGGGCGATGAGGCGGAAGGTGGTCATCTTGCCGCCTGTCACCGTCAGCAGGCCGTCTTCCACCCACACCACATGGTCGCGCGATTCTTCCGATGGGTCTTCTTTGCCGCTGCCAATCACCGGGCGCACCCCGGCAAACGCGGCCACCACGTCGCCCAGGGTGATGCCCAGCGAGGGGAATTGTGATTCCACCGCCGCCAGTAAGTAGGCCGTCTCGTCGGGTGAAATGCACGGCTCTTTGTCCAGGCTTTTGTGATGGTCCACGTCGGTTGTGCCCACCAGTGTCACGCCTTCCCAGGGGAAAATCATGACCGGGCGCTGGTCAATCGGATGCAAAAAGCTGATGGCCTGGGCCACCGGCAAGCGCCAATTGGGAAAGACGAGGTGGCTGCCGCGTAACGGCCGTATCCTGACCGCGCCGCCCACCTGTCCCCGCAGTTCGTCAGCCCACGCGCCGGTGGCGCTGACCACGACGCGGGCCGTGACGTTGACCGTCTGTTGGCTGAGTTGGTCGCGCAGTTGGAGGCCGGTGACACGGCCGTTTTCATCCCGCAGCACCGTTTCGGCGGCGACGTAGTTGATGGCGACGCCGCCGTCGGCTGCCGCCTCGGCGATGACCCGCAGCACCAGCCGGGCATCGTCAGTTTGGGCGTCGCCGTAGCGGAAGCCGCCTTTGAGACCGGCGGTAGTTAGATGGGGCGCGAGCATCTGGAAATCACGCGGGCTGTAATATTTGTGGCTCCATTGCAGCGCCAGCAAATCGTACACCGTCAGTCCGGCGCGGAAAACCAGGCGGCCGGTCTTGTCGCTTTCGTAGGTTGCCAGCAAAAAGCCCAGCGGGTCAATCAGCCCCGGCCCTTCGGCCAACAATTGCTCCCGCTCCAGCACGGAGGCCCGCGTCAGGCCGATTTTGCCTTCCTTCAGATAACGCAGCCCGCCATGCACCAGCTTGGAAGAGCGGCTGGACGTGCCCCAGGCGAAATCCTTTTGCTCGACCAGCAGCGCCCGCAGCCCTAGCCGCACCGCCTCGCGCAAAATGCCCGCGCCGGTAATGCCGCCACCCACGATGACCAGGTCCCATGGTTGGTCTAATTCCCGCCAAACTTCTTCCCGCCAGTTACCAGTCCACATAATTTTCCTCCGGAATGGGACGCGGATTTTCGTGGATGCGGCGGATTTTTTTTGGTTTTATCCGCGTAAATCCATCTAATCTGCGTTCATCCGCGTCCTATCTCTTACCCCACCAACTTTCCAGGATTCATCACGC
>CALFEW010000854.1 GCA_937958365.1 uncultured Chloroflexota bacterium
GACAACAAATATCACCCCTGCCAGGGCATGGCCGACGCGATGGCTTTGTGGGAGTTGTATGGCAAGAATTTGAACGGCCGTAAAGTCGCCGTCACCTGGACCTATGGCTCCAGCCCCAAAAAACCCATCGCCCCCCACCACGATTTCATGTACATGGCCAGCCTCTTTGGCGCTGACCTGGTCTTTGCCCGGCCGCCGGAAATGCGCATTGACCCCGGCATCGAAGACGACATTCGCGCCAACGCCCTCGCCAGCGGCGGCACGTATCAGGTCGTCGAAAACATGGAAGACGCCTGCGAAAACGCCGACGTGGTCTACGCCAAGAATTACGTCTGCCTGGACCTGCTGCCGCCCGTCACCGCCCAACCGGAAAAAGACGAGATGATGAAACTGTTCGGCAAATACAAGAATTGGATCGCCGACGAAGCGCGCATGAATCTCGCCAAACCCACCGCCCAATACATGCACTGCCTGCCCTGCGAACGCGGCGCGGAAGTATCCGACGCCGTGTTGGATGGCAAATGGGGCGACGCCTGCTTTAACGAAGCGGAAAATCGCCTGCACGCCCAAAAAGGCGTGATGGCCGCGATTATGCCGTAACCCGTAAACCGTATTCCGTAAACCGTATTCCGTAAACGGACTACGGTTTACGGATTTGGATGCACGGCCGTAACCTGTTTACGGCCGTGCATCCATTTTTGGTTTGTTCACTGGATCGTCTGCTGACCAGCCAACGAACCAACTTCTGCAAAGAGGAACCCATGAGCAAAATAGAACCCGGATTATTCTATACCCAAGACGATGAATGGCTGCGCCTGGAAGGCGACGAAGCCCTGGTCGGCATTTCCGACCATGCCCAAGACGCTCTATCTGACATCGTTTACCTGGAACTGCCCAATGTCGGCGACAGCTTCGCCCAAGGCGAGGCCTTTGGCGTTGTCGAATCGGTCAAAGCGGCCGCCGACCTGTTTATGCCCGTCGCCGGCGAAATTATCGCCGTCAACGACGCCCTGGTGGACAGCCCCGAACAACTGAACAGCGCCCCCTATGCCTCCTGGCTGGTCCGCATCAAACTAAGCGATCTGGAGCAGGTAACGTCTTTGATGGACGCCGACGCCTACCTGGCGTACCATGAGGAAGCGTAAGGCGTAAGCCGTAAGGCGTATTCCGTAAACCGTATTCCGTAAAGCGTATTCCGTAAACCGTGTTCCGTAAACCGTGTTCCGTATACGGCTTACGGAATACGGAACACGGAACACGGAACACGGAAAACCGCTACCAAGAGGAACTATGATAAAACCCACACCCTCTGTACTTGAATTATTAGACCCAACCGACCATTTCGTAGACCGGCACATTGGGCCGCGCCCGGAGGAGATTGAGGCGATGTTAACGGCCGTTAATGCCCCATCCCTCGACGCCCTCATCCAACAAACCGTGCCGGAACGCATCCGGCTCACGGCCCCGCTGAACCTGGAAACGCCGCGCACCGAATCGCAAATCCTGGCCGAGCTGCGCGAACTGGCCGGCCGCAACCAGCTCTATCGCTCCTTCATCGGCCTGGGCTACTACGACTGCATCATGCCGCCGGTGGTGCTGCGCAACATCTTCGAGAATCCCGGCTGGTACACGCAGTACACTCCCTACCAGGCGGAAATCGCCCAGGGACGGCTGGAAGCGCTGCTCAACTTCCAGACAATGATCACCGACCTGACCGGCATGGAAATCGCTAACGCCTCGCTGCTGGACGAAGGCACGGCCGCCGCCGAAGCGATGACCCTCTGCCTGCGCCAACGGCCGCGCAAATCCACCGCCGACATCTTTTTTGTCTCCGAACTCTGCCACCCGCAAACCATCGCCGTGGTCGAAAACCGCGCTGCGCCGTTGGGCATCCGCGTCGTGGTGGGCGACCACAACACCTACAATTTTGCCCAGACGTTTGGCGCGCTGCTGCAATATCCGGCCACCAACGGCGACATTCTCGATTATGAACCGTTCGTCGTCGAAGCCCACGCCCACGATGTCCTCGTCGTCGTGGCGACGGACTTGCTGGCGCTGACGCTGCTGCGTCCGCCCGGCGAATTTGGCGCGGATGTGGTGGTGGGCAACAGCCAGCGCTTCGGCGTGCCGATGGGGTTTGGCGGGCCAC
>CALFEW010000855.1 GCA_937958365.1 uncultured Chloroflexota bacterium
CCGCATCACCTGGCGGCACAAAACCCTGTGGTGGCTGGGCCTGCTGCCCGGTCTGACCCACGTCATTTCGGCGCTGCTGCGGCTCTGGTTTACCGGCTATGCCCGACGGGAATGGCTGCCGCTGTTGGCCGGGTTGGACCCGGCGCGTCTGCCGGCTTTGGAGCAATGGTTGTTTTCGCCGGAGCTTTCCGGCGCTTTATTCAATGCTCCATTCATCCTGACGGCCGTATTCTGGCTGTTTTTAGCGGCGGTCGGCTATTGGCTGGTTTTCACCCTGGCCGAAGCGGCGGTGATTGCGGCGACGTTGGGCATTGCCGACGGCCGTTCCCTCTCCGTCCGCCAATCGTTAACCATTGGCCGCCGCTTCCTGGCCCGCTTCATCGCCATAGACGCGGCGGTGTTTTTGCCCTGGTTTGTGTTGGCCCTGGCAGCGATGGTGGTAGCGGTAGTGACGGTGGTGGCGACGGCCGTTTTCTCCCTGCAAGACACGGCCACACAATCGCTCGTCGCTATTCTGGGATTGGGTCTCAGCTGCGCGGCGCTGCTGGCCTGCCTGCTGGTCCCGGTCAGTTTCCTGGCGGTGCGCTTTCGCACGCTGGTGTTTCGGGATACGGCCGTTGCCGGTGGCCCAGTGCGGCAAAGCATCCGCCACACCTGGCAGGTGATTCGGCGGCGCCTGGCCGAGGTGTTGATCCTGATGGGGATGTTGTGGGGGCTGCAATACTTCTTCAACTTGTTCATGAGCCTGATTAGCCTGCCGTTGGGGCTGGCAACGGCCGTGCCCACCGTGCTTAGTTTTAGCGGATCAGTCGGTGGCCTGGAAACGGCCGTAGCCAACGTCTTGGGTCTGGCAACGGCCGTGCTGCTGGCTATTCCCCAGGCGCTGCTATTTGTCTACGTCGCCGTCGTCTGGACGCTGGCTTACAGGCAGTGGGCGAGCAGCGAGTAGCGAGTTGAATCCGAA
Organism: uncultured Chloroflexota bacterium; assembly: GCA_937958365.1. Classification (GTDB taxonomy): domain Bacteria; phylum Chloroflexota; class Anaerolineae; order Promineifilales; family Promineifilaceae; genus Leptovillus. Next base: position 965 of record CALFEW010000855.1, read on the forward strand.
ATCCCAAATCCGAAATTCCCCAGGGGGTTCTATGCGATTAGGCGTTGATACAGGCGGGACGTTTACCGATTTTGTGTGGGTGGACGGCGACGGCCGTTTCCGCATCCACAAGCAGCTCAGCACGCCGGGCGACCCATCCGAAGCCATTTTGCGCGGCGTGGCGGCGCTGCAAGTGACCCCCGACACGGCCGTGATTCACGGCAGCACCGTCGCCACCAACGCCCTGTTAGAGCGGCGCGGTGCGCGCACGGCTCTCATCACCACCGCCGGATTCACCGACGTGCTGGCAATTGGGCGGCAAAATCGGCCCGACCTGTATGCGCTGGTCCCGCAAAAGCCGGAGCCGCTGGTTCCGGCGGCCTGGCGCTTTGGGGTCGCGGAGCGGGTGACGGCGCAGGGGGAGATTTTGCAGCCGTTGGACGAGGTGACGGTAACGGCCGTGTTAGACGCCATCCAGGCCGACGACATCGAAGCCGTCGCCGTGTGCCTGCTCTTCTCCTTCTTGCGCCCCGACCACGAGCAGCAAATCAAGCGGCTGCTCAGCGCCCGAAACCGCGCCCTTCACATTTCCCTCTCCTCCGAGATTTTGCCCGAATACCGCGAATATGAGCGCACCACCACCACCGTCATCAACGCCTACGTTGCGCCGTTGATGGGCCGCTATCTTGCCCGGCTGGCCGAAGGATTGGCGCCGCGCCGCCTGGCGGTGATGCAAAGCAACGGCGGCATCATCAGCGCGGCGACGGCCGGGGAACAGGCGGCCAGGACGGCGCTTTCCGGGCCGGCGGGCGGCGTGGTGGGGGCGCGATTTGTCAGTGGGCAGGCCGGTTTTGCGGATATTATCACCTTCGACATGGGCGGAACAAGCACCGACGTGGCCCTATGCCCTGGCCGATTGCCCACCACCGCCGAAGGCGAAATCGCCGATATGCCCTTGCGTCTCCCAATCATTGACATCCACACCGTTGGCGCGGGTGGCGGCAGCCTGGCGGCCATGGACGCCGGTGGCGCGCTGCACGTCGGGCCGCAAAGCGCCGGCGCAGAGCCGGGGCCGGTGTGTTATGGGAAAGTAAAGCGCGATTGGCGATGGGAGAGTGCTGGTCAATCTCCGATCACCGATCTTGCATCACTGACGACTGTTACCGACGCCAATCTGGTGTTGGGCCGTCTGGATGCGGCGCATTTCCTGGGTGGCGCGATGACGCTGGATGAATCGGCGGCGCGGGCGGCCCTGACGGCGTTGGCCCACATCATGCAGGTTTCGTCGCCAGAAGAGGCGGCCTGGGGCGTGATCCAGGTGGCAAACGCCAACATGGAACGGGCCATCCGCCGCATTTCAGTCGAGCGCGGGCATGATCCACGCCGGTTTACACTGGTAGCCTTTGGCGGCGCGGGGCCGCTGCACGCCTGTGAATTGGCGGCCT
>CALFEW010000856.1 GCA_937958365.1 uncultured Chloroflexota bacterium
TGGGCTGCTTCTTTTTGCCAAAGTCCAGCCACGTTTTCCCGGCATAATTATATTCCAGCGCCCAGCGCCCCTGATCGTCTTGCTTTTCGCGGATGAGTTGAAGCGATCTGGCTAAACGCGGGTCTTGCCCATATCCTAACCGCACCAGGGCTTCAACGTTTTGCAGCAGATCCGTCACGTAAAAAACCGGGAAGCCAAACTTCCACCAGTTGCCGCTCGGTTTGTCGCTCCAGCCTGTAGGATAGGCCGCTTTAGCGGGGTCCACGCTCAGCAGGAACTCCACCCCTCTCTGGATGGCATGATCGATAACGGCCGTTCTCTTTTCCCGCGGCAGCTTCCCCAATGCCAGCATCACCTTGACGCCGCCCCAGGCGCACGGCAGTTTGTTGTTAGCGCCACAGGCAAAACCGGGGCCACATTTCCCGGCATAATAGCGTAAAGGCGCGTTTTTATCTGCCATCGGCGCGATGCCTTCGCCCGTCACACTGCGCGCCAGCCAGTCAAACGCCTTGTCCAGGCGCGGGTCGCTAACACCCAAATCCAGCAGGGCGGCGCACAAATTGCCTTGCAGGCAGTCGGCCGTGCCCGACGGCGCGCCCGAAGCGCTGAACTGTCCATGTTCCGTCAGCGCGTTTTCAAACAAATACTCACAGGCGCGTGCAAGGCGTGGATCAAGCGCCGCCGAAGCGCCCAACTGCGCCAACAGAATCAGTGACCATACGCTGCTGCGATATTTGGGGTTGTAGCCCGGCCCCGCTTCCACCCAGTATGCGGCGGCATCCATCTCATTCAAGACGGCGGCAATCGGTCCTTCATGGTGCGCCAGTTCCCGCGCCGCCAGCAAAGCCGGGTCATCCGCAGGCAGGTCTAACAGATCCCGCAGCGCAAGGTAACGCACGCCCGGCTCATCGTCTTGCAGAAGCCAGGACACGCAATCTTCATTTAGCTGCTCTTGCCACGCCATGTATCCCTGCCTTTTTGCAAGCGAACCGCCCTTACCTCCGAACTATATTCTTGCCCTAACGCAAAATCAGCGGCAAATAAACCACCTTAGGCGCCACCGCCACACCGGTGGGAATAGACATCTCATACGTGAGAACCATAGTAGACGATACGCTGTAATCATTAAGATCCACAATCGCCAGAGGACGTTCCACGTCTTCACTCGACAGAGTCGGATAACCTGCATAAACCTTACCGCTTGCCACCGCTACCGTATCCACGCCAAATAGTTGAGAACTCGTCTTATGTGGCAAAGTGGCCACGCCACCCGCCGCCAGGCTGACTTCTCCGGGACCGGTTATGTTCAAAACAGCCAGCCGGTCACCACTTAAGGTACCGGTAATATCGCCCATTCTCATGGCATTAACGACGGCGTACGCTTCTGTGCCTGCCGCGTTAAACGCTACCGATTGCACGCCTGGATTGAAATTTTCATGCTCTTCAAAGTCGCCGTGCAAACCCGTAACCACTCCGGTAAACGTCAACACGCCCGGCGACACAATCCGGTAGATGCCAAGCGTACTCGTCGTCGCGCTGCAAACGATGATGGTTTCTCCATCCGGCGCCAGCCCAATATTGACGGGAGTTGGCATATGATTCGAATCTGTAATCGTAGTTCCCGGAAAGGTGAAGGTGTAGGTGTTGGCATACGTTATAGGATTAGCATACGTAATCATGCCCGTTTCCTCTAGAAGCACGGTGTGGATACTACGCCCAAAGTAATTCGGAAAGATGACCGTACCGTCGGGCGCCACAGCGACCCCCTGCGCTTGGGCGGCGCCGAGGTTAGCCGTATACACCGTGGCAGAGGCAATATCTATAGAAGCCAATATGGGTGAAAAGCCGCCATCTGCCACCAGAGCAAACCTGCCGTCTGGAGAGATGTCTATATCCTCCGCAAAAAAAGGTATCGTCACGGAAGTAATTACAGACGGACTAATTGGGTTTGAAATATCTATTATAAAAACAGTACTGTCCCCAAAATTGGAGATCAACGCCGTTCTGCCATTCGGTGTGATGTCCACGTCAAACCTGCCGCCCCCATCGGAACCGAGTTGATCCTGTAGAAAGGGTCCATGAACCGTGTCGTCAGCCGTATTCACGACACTCATGTTGGACTGCGCGGCGTTAACAACCAGCAGCCAGGGACCGGCCCCCGGTGAACCAGCGTCTACGCTTTGAGGAAACAAGACCGGTTCAGCTTCTTTTTCCACAGGGGCCTCTACCGCCCATGCCTTGGCAAATTGCAGCAGCGTAAAAACTGCAAACAGGGCCAAAAAACAAGGAATCATGATCAAACTGAGTTTTTTTATGGGAGAAATCATGAGAAACCGCCTTTATCATTATGGGCTATCTTTGTTTTCCCAAACAACAGAAAAACAGATTCGCAAGGACAATAAAGTAATCAACCGTGAATCTTTCAAACCATTCAATTTTAGGCGCTCATGTTGGTTGGCTACCCCACCACAGCGCTCCACTAACGGACCTATATTTTAGCA
>CALFEW010000857.1 GCA_937958365.1 uncultured Chloroflexota bacterium
TCAGCAGCCCAATCGGGATAAAATACATATTGGCGACGCTGTGTTCAAAGCCGGCGGCCACAAAAGCGGTGATGGGGAAAATAATCGCCAGGATTTTGTCGGCGGCCGTGCGCGCGCCAATGCACAGCCAGACGGCCAGGCACACCAGCGCATTACAAAAGATACCCAGCATAATGGCCGGCACAAAGTCCAACTGCACTTTGGCGTTGGCCGTGTTCAGGGCGTTCAGACCGACGGCCCCGTTGTTGAAGGCGTATTGTTGGCTGAGGAACATGCCCACGGCCGTTGCCAGCGACCCCACAAAATTGCCCACATAGACAATGCCCCAGTTGCGCAGCAGCATCGCCGTCGAGATTTTGCGGTCGGCCCAGGCCATCACAATCAGGTTATTGCCGGTGAACAGTTCAGCGCCGGCCCCCACGACCAAAATCAGCCCCAGGCAAAAGGCCAGGCCGGCCAGCAATCTGACCACGCCAAAGGGCAGCACACCGGCCGCCCCGGTGGTGGCTATCGTGGCAAAGACAGCGCCCATGGCAATAAATGCCCCGGCCAAAACAGCCAGGGCAAACATACGGAAAATGCCCAGATTGGCTTTGGCCACGCCGGCATTTTCCGCTTTTTTAGCCATTTCCACGGGAATGAGGGCGTCAATCGAGAAGTTTTGTTCCATCGTTCAATCTCCAATCTCCAATCTCGTCGTGAGTATAGGCGGAGGGATACGGCCGTTACAGTGCCATCTGACACCTTCCCGCCGGATAAAAATCACCAGAAAACAAAAACGGCCCCGGTGATTCACCAGGGCCGTCTATCAACTATCCATTACCAACTATCCACTACTTCTTGCTATTCAACGCAGCGTGCGCCGCTGCCAGACGGGCAATCGGCACACGGAACGGCGAGCAGGAGACGTAGTTCAGGCCCAAATTGTGGCACAGGGCGATACTTTCCGGGTCGCCACCATGCTCACCGCAGATGCCCACTTCCAGTTCCACGCGCGCGCCGCGCCCCTTCTGCACCGCGATGTCCATGAGCTGGCCCACGCCGTCCGGGTCAATCGTCTGGAAGGGATTCTTGGGCAGAATGCCATCCTCGACGTATTTCACCAGGAAGTTGCGTTCCGCGTCGTCGCGGCTGTAGCCGAAGGTGAACTGGGTCAGATCGTTGGTGCCGAAGGAGAAGAACTCGGCGGTCAGGGCGATCTGGTCGGCTGTCAGACCGGCGCGGGGGATTTCGATCATCGTGCCGAATTTGTACTCGAATTGCACGCCTTTTTCTTGCATAACGGCCGTAGCAATCTCTTGCAGTTTCGGCTGGATGAAGTGCAGTTCGTTCACGTGGCCGGTCAGCGGAATCATCACTTCCGGCTTCGGCTCAAAACCGCGCAATTTCACGTCGGCGGCCGCTTCAAAGATAGCCCGCACCTGCATCCCCACGATCTCCGGCATCATCACGCTCAGGCGAACGCCGCGCAGACCCATCATCGGGTTGCTTTCGTGCATGCCCTGGATGCTGGCGAGCAGCGCTTCTTTGGCCTTGTCTTCCACGCCCTTGATGCGGTTTTCGATGACCTCTTCCAATAACGCATGTTCATCAGGCATGAACTCATGCAGCGGCGGGTCAATCAGGCGGATGATCACGGGCAGGCCGGTCATCGCCTCAAACAAGCCGTCAAAGTCGCTGCGCTGGAAGGGCAGCAGTTCGTCCAAAGCCGCCTGCCGTTCGGCGACGGTGTCGGCCAAAATCATGCGCTGCACGATGGGCAGGCGCACTGTCTCGAAGAACATATGCTCCGTGCGGCAGAGGCCAATGCCTTTCGCGCCGTAAGAACGGGCGCGGCGGGCGTCGTCGGGATAATCGGCGTTAGCCCACACCTGCAAACCGCGCGTCGGCCAGCCGGCCGGTACGTCACGGATGCCTTCGGTGGCCGAGATTTCGTCGGCCCAGGTGAGCAGCGTCATCAACTCGGTCTGTTCTTCCAACGAGGGCGCGACGGAGGGAATCTGGCCCAGGAACGCTTCGCCGGTGGTGCCATCTACCGAGATGTAATCGCCTTCTACCAGCGTAACGCCGTTGGCGGTGACGATGCGTTTTTCCATGTCAATGCGCACGTCGGACGCGCCGACGACGCAGGGGATGCCAAACTGGCGGGCGACAACGGCCGCGTGCGAGGTCGCGCCACCTTCGCTGGTGAGGATGCCTTTGGCGGCCAACATGCCGTGTACGTCGTCGGGCTTGGTGAACGGGCGAACCATAATCACGGCCTGCCCATCTTCTTTCGCCATCTTTTCGGCGGTGTCGGCGTCCAGGTAAATGCGCCCCACGGCCGCGCCGGGCGAAGCATTGACGCCAGTGGCAAAGCGCAAGCCTTCTTTGACGGCCTTTTCTTTGGCTTTCAGGTCAAATTGGGGATGGAGCAGGGTGTCCACCTGTTCCGGCTTGACGCGCTTGACCGCTTCGGTCTTGGTGATGAGACCTTCTTCGGCCATGTCCACGGCGATTTTAACGGCCGCTTTTGCCGTGCGCTTGCCATCGCGGGTTTGCAGCATCCACAACTTGCCGCGCTCGATGGTAAATTCCACGTCTTGCATGTCGCGGTAGTGCTGTTCCAGCGTTTCCTGCACTTCCATGAACTCGGCGAACGCTTCGGGCAGTTCTTCGCCCATGTTTTCGATTTTGCTGGTGTTACGAATGCCGGCCACCACGTCTTCACCCTGGGCGTTGATCAGATAATCACCATACAGCTTGTTTTCGCCGTTGGCCGGATTACGGGTGAAAGCCACGCCGGTGCCGGATGTATTGCCCATGTTGCCAAAAACCATCGTGCAGATGTTGACGCCGGTGCCCAGATCGTGGCGGATGCCGGCGGCGTTGCGGTAATCCACGGCGCGCTTGCCGTTCCAGGACCGGAAGACGGCTTCCGTCGCCAGTTTGAGTTGTTCGTAGGGGTCTTGGGGGAAGTCGAAGCCTTTGTATTCTTTGATGACGGCTTTGTACGCTTCGGTCAGCTCTTTCCAATCCTCGGCCATCATTTCGGTGTCTACTTTGTACCCTTTTTTCGCTTTCAGTTCATCCAACGGGTGTTCAAAGGCTTCGTCGTCAATGTCGAGGACAACCGAGCCGAACATGTGGACAAGGCGGCGGTAGGCGTCGTAGACGAAGCGTTCGTCGCCGGTGAATTCGGCCATGGATTCGGCCGTTTCGTCGTTCAGGCCAATGTTGAGGACGGTATCCATCATGCCGGGCATGGAAAACTTGGAACCAGAGCGGCAGGAGACGAGCAGGGGGTTTTGGGGGTCGCCAAATGTTTTGCCGGTGAGGGCTTCGGTGGCCTTCATGGCGGCCAATTCTTCTTCCCACATGCCTTCGGGGAACTGCATGTTGGCGGCCAGGTAGGCGTTACAGGCTTCGGTGGTGACGGTGAAACCAGGGGGCACCGGCAAACCAATACGGGTCATTTCGGCCAGGTTAGCGCCTTTGCCACCCAACAGGGAGCGAACGCCATCCCAGGTACCACCGGCATGTTCAGTGGCTTTTTCTACTTCGTTAAACAGATATACATATTGTGTCATGAAATCCTCCAAATTGTCGTCAAATGCCGCCGCGGGAAAGGGCATTTATGATGGTTTATGGCTAACAGTAATTAAGGTCAGGCATGTTGTTGAAAACATACCTGACCGGGTTCACATTATTGGGGTTTTCAAAACGGCCGTTTCTCACAACCGTCATGGCTCCACTGGGTAACTGTCCGGTATTTTACGAGGTCGTTACGGTGGGAAAGAGTGACAATAGACACGTTTGCATCGGACAAAAGTCACATAAACCCACCAGACTATTTTATGACCTACTCATAACTAATTCACCCGGCTCCCAGACTAAATCACAATGTTTGGGACTGTTTTACAGTCTGGTGATTTTGGCTTTGAATGACCGCGATGCCGAGGATAATGACCAACATTCCGACCAGCATAACGGCCGTAATCCGTTCGTGTAACACCAGGACGCCGCCTATGCCCGCCACAATCGGAATGACATAAGCAGTCATAGCCGACGCCGTTGCTCCGAATCGTTTTAGATTGTAAAAGGCTAACAGCATTCCGGCAAATGTGCCAACCAATGCCGCCCAGCCCAGCGCCAGATACCCGCCAGAAGTGACTGCCTGAAAGTTTAAGCCCAATAACACAATGGACAACGGCATGACGGCCAAAGCCGCTATGCCCATGCTCACCCCAGACACGTCAAAAGGATCAAAGGCGCTCAAGTATTTGCGGGCATACACTGTCATGCCATTGCTTAAGACGATGGAGATGAAAATCAGCAAATAGCCCAGCGGATTGGTGGACATGCTGCCGCTCAGGCCGGATTCGCCGCGCACCGCTAACAACACCGCGCCGCCAAAGGCCAGAGTCACGCCGATGGCTTTGCGGCTGTTCAGGGTTTCATCCGGCAAAGTGAAATGAGCCAGCAAAACGATGATGGCCGGTCCGGTGGTGATCAAAATGGAGGCTATGCCACTGGAAAGATATTGCAAAGCGGCCACGATGCTGACCATGGGGATAGCCGTGCCAAAAACGCCCATCATGGCTGCATGTTTCCACAGGCGACGGTCGGTGGGCCAGGGATACCGGTGGCTGGCGACCAGATAAACCAGTAAATGGGCCAGAACGGCCAGAGTCAGGCGGAGGCCAATGTAGGTTGCAGGTGGAAATTGGCCGACGCTAAAGCGGGAAGCAATGAGCGTCGAGCCAAAAACGAATCCCAAAAGGATGATGTAGGGTACTGCTTGCGCTGTCACGAATCGCTCCGGTTATATGGATTTTGTTAGATGAACGTCTAACGGATGGGAGAATTATAACCGAAAGCAATTGAGAAACGAGGGACACTACCTTTGCATTTTTAAGAAATGGGTTAAAGAATGGGACGCGGATTTTCACGGATGCGGCGGGTAAACGCTGATATGAATGGTTTTTATCCGCGAAAATCGGCTGCATCCGCGTTTATCCGCGTCCCATCCAT
>CALFEW010000858.1 GCA_937958365.1 uncultured Chloroflexota bacterium
GTTCATTTGCCGTTTTCCACCGGTTCCACCGCCACGGTCAGACCATGGCGTTCGCGCACCCGCACCGTCGTACCGGCTGCCACGGGCCGTTCGGCGCGCGCCTGCCAGATCTCGCCATGCAGCCGGACCTGTCCGCGCCCGCCGCTGAAGCCAGCGAGCGCCTCCCCGTACTCGGCCAGCATGGCCTCGCTGCCGGTGGTCACGGCGCGTCGCGTCGCCCGGACCGCGAAGGCCGCGAGCAACGCCACGCCGATGGCAGAGCCGAGGTCAAAGAGGTGTTCAAAATCTTCAGCGCTGCTCAATTCGATCAGTTCCAACTGCCACTGGTCGCCATACTGTTCCGCCAGCGGCGGCAGGGCGTTTTCTTTCACCCAGGCGCAGTGGCCGCAGCCTTCCATCCAGAACATCACGGCCTGCACGGTGGGTTTTTCTTGGGCGTGGGTGGGGGAGGGCGCAACGGCCGTTGCCCCCCAGAACATCGCCAGTAACAACAAAACAATCACTCGTCGCATCATGGTTTATCCTTTTCAGTGTTTCAATCCGTAATCCGAACAAGACATGCGGGTTACGAGATCGCTATTGTGACGTAGTCTAGTTCTAGAGCGCGGTTCAGATCAGCGCCTACGTTGGCCAGGTAGCCTTTGGCCATGTTCAGACCATAGTCGCGTGCTTCAATGAGCGGGTTGGCGGTTACGGCCGTCCGTAAGGCGTAAAACGCCTGTACCTCGTCTGAAGGCAAATCCTCTCCAGCACGCTGCCGGGCTATCAGGTTGGCGCGAATTGTTTCAAACCGTTTGTCTAGCGCTTGTGTTTCTGCATCGGCCGCCAGATTGGCGACGGCTTGTAGGTATTGCTGTACAGTTTCGTGTTGGCGCAGCGCCAGGCCAAAATCTTGGGCTGCCTGTTGTAATTCAGATGATAATGTCGTCATGGTTAACCTCCACAGCAGCTTCGTTTGGCGTTGGCGGCAAAATCAATGCCTGCTGCCTCGCTAATGACTGCGTCTACTGTCTGCACAAGTTGATGCAGATTCTCTTCAGCGGTTTGATACGCCTTTACCGACGGCCGGGCGTAGAACTGCTGCAAGAGCTGGTGATAACTGCCCTCGTCGAAACTCTGGTGTTGACGGGCGCGGAGTTCGGACAACAGGCTTTGGGCTTCGGCGTCGGCTTGCATGACGCGGTAAGTATTGAAAAACTGCGTATAAGCCGGGTGCGCCTTCAATTGTGTAGCCAGGCGGTGAAGCGGTTCGGTCACGTCACTGGCCTCGAATACGGGGATGTTTGTTTGTAAATCAATCATGGGTTACTCCTCTTGTGGCTGATGAATGGTCAGCCACCCTTGTGGGGTGAGTCCTTGCATCAGGGTGCTGGTGACGGTGCCCCATTTAACGGACAGCCGGTAGAGTTCTGCCAGTTTTTCTGGCGGTTCAGGGCTGTCGAGGATCAGTTCGTACTGGATTTCGGTGAGAATGGGCGGTTCGTCCTGACGCACGGCCGTAAAATTAATTTGCGCATCGGTAATCTGCAAGCGCATTTTGGCGGCAATGGCGTTGACATTGGTCAACATGCACGCGCCCAGGGCCGCCAGCAGCGTTTCAGCGGCGTTAAACCCGGCCGAGCCATCCCCCTTTTTGATGTTCAGTGTCAATTGATGGCCGCGAGCGGCGGCAATAGCGTGGCGCTCATCCTGCCGGGTGAGGGTGACGGCATAACTCATGCCGGCGTTGGCGGGATTATCAGGCATGGAATTCTCCTTTCTGGGCGGTGATCAGGTAGGCGTTGGCGTCGCGCCAGGCTTCTGTGACCTGGGTAAAGCCGGCTTGCTGCAAGGCCAGCTTTACCTGATCCGGCCAGACGCGGTGGTCGCCGGGCGGGCCGGATTGGTCGGCGGCATCGGGCCGCCATTCTAAGATGGCTACCCGTCCACCAGGACGGGCGACGCGCAGCATTTCGGCGGCTAAGTCGCCCTCGACTTCATGATAGACGAAGGCAGTCCAGATGAAATCGGTCACGGCCGTTGCCAACCCAATCTGCGGCAGCTCCCCCAAAACGGGGATGACGTGCGCCGGAGGCTGCTGCTCCGCCAACGTGTCCAGCATCTCCTGGCTCACGTCCAGCGCCCACACTTTTCCAGCAGGGCCAACGATGTCGGCCAGGGGCAGCGTCCAGAAGCCGGGGCCGCAGCCCAGGTCCAGCGCGGCGTGACCGGGTTGAATGGCAAACTGCTGTAAAAATTGAGGTGGGTTCCAGCGCGCCTGCCGCTTTTCGCTGAGGAGGCCATGCCGTTTTTGGGGGTCAAATCGTTTGTCGTTGTCGTTCATGTGGTTGCTTCCCTTGAAATTGGTTCAATCTTCAAGATTGAACCAATTTTGCCAATACCTCTTCAATGCTGCGACGGCCGTGATAGCGAAAAGAGACCAGTTGTCCGTTAATCATCAATTGGGGTACGGAAAAGATGCCCATTTGCACAATGGTTTGTGGGTCGTCAATGTGCCCGATTTTTGCTTCAATGCCTAACTGTTCCACGGCAGTTTTGACTTCGGCTGTCATCTGACGGCATTTGGGGCAGCCCATGCCGACAATCTGAATCAACATATCGGAACCTCTTCAAGTTGGCAGTCTTCGTCGGCAAATTCGATTTCAACGGCCGTATGGGTAAATTCATGCCCGTTTAGCAATGCTCGCACCTGTTGTTTAAGGGCAGTGGCTTCGGCGCGGGTCGCCGTATCATCCACCACCAGATGGGCGCTAAAGACGTGGTGTTCGCCGTCCAGCGACCAGGTGTGTACATGGTGAACAGCTTGAACCTGGGGCAGCGCCGCGATTTGGCGCTCCAGTTCAGCCACATCAATTTCATCGGGCACACCTTGCAGAAAGAGAACAGTCGTTTTGCGTAAATTACGCACCACATTCACCAGCACATACAGAGTGATGAGGATGGACAGCAGCGGGTCGAGGATGTAAGCGTCGGTAAAAAACATGACAATGCTGACCACCAACACGGCCACCCAACCCAGCACGTCTTCGATCATATGCCAGGAGACAACGCGGGCGTTGAGACCCGCTTCACCGCGCAGCCGCCAGGCCGCCGCGCCGTTGACCAGAATGCCCAGAATGGCAAACCAGAACATACCCTGCGCGTTGGTCGGTTCCGGGTCGAGCAGGCGCGGCACAGCCCGCGCCAGCACCAGCAGGGAGCCGGTGATGAGGATGATGGTGTTGAGCAGAGCGGATAGGAGGGAGAGACGGCCGTAGCCATAAGAAAACGTGGCATCGCTCCCTTTTTGCGCCCGCCGTTCCAACAGCCACGCCATACCCAGCGAAAAACTATCGCCCAAATCATGCACGGCATCGGACAAAATGGCCGTGCTGTTGGTCCACAGGCCGCCGACAATCTCCAACAGGGTAAAGCTGAGATTCAGCCAAAAAGCGAGGCCGATGTTCTCGCTGGTGTGATGGTGGTGATCGTGCGCCACGTTATGCCTTGCCCTGTTCGTCTACCCAAACCAACTCGTTGGCCGCTACCAAAGCCTTTAACTCGTCCACCATATCAGCCACATCGGCCTGCTCGGTGGAGGTGAGTTGAAAGGACATGTAGGCTGGCGCGCCCTGGTAAAGACCCTTGAGGGTGGGTACGGTTAACTGAATATCTTCAATGTCGTAGGGGTGGTCGGCGATGAACGCTTCCAACTTGACCAGGAATTGTTTTTCGCCAAAGCGTCCGGCAACTTTTACCGGCATACGGGTGACAACGGCCGTTTCCGCTGGTTTTTGCGGCGGCGGTGTGCCCGGGGCGGCCTGTTCTCGTTTGGCCGCCGCTTCTTTGCGCACCGTGCCAAAGATTTTGTACTGTTTTTCGACTTCCCAAACGGTGTCTCGGCTGGGGAAGGTGATAGCCTGGGTGGGGCAGACCATCGAGCAGGTGGAACAGCCGACCATACAGTTATACGG
>CALFEW010000859.1 GCA_937958365.1 uncultured Chloroflexota bacterium
ATACGGGTCACGGGCACTAGGTTACGACAATCGCCGAGCCAACGGCCGTTTTCGTCACCTCAATGCGCGTAGGGAAGGCGTCGCGCAGTTCATCAATGTGGGTGATGACCAGAATGCGGGCGAAATCGTCCTGGATGGTGTTAATGGCTTCCACCAGCCGCTGCCGCCCGTTGGGGTCCTGGCTGCCAAAGCCTTCGTCAATGACCAGCGTTTGCAGCCGCGCCCCGGCCCGCTTCGCCAAAAGCTGCGACAGCGCCAGCCGCACGGCAAAATTCACCCGGAACTGCTCGCCGCCGCTGTAATTGTCGTACGGCCGTTCCCCGGCCCCATCCAAAATGCGAATATCCAGCGTCTCCGCCAGGGCGTCGCGGCTTTTGAGCTGCTTCTGCGTCTCAAAAAAGACGCGCATATCACCGCCGGTGAGGCGTTCCAGCAACTCGTTGGCCCGTTCCTCAATTTCCGGCAGCGCCTGCTCAATCAGCAGCGCCTGCACGCCATCGCGGCCGCACGCCTTTTCCAGCAGTTTGAGCCGCTGGATGTGCAGCGTTTTTTCGGCGCGAACGGCCGTCAACTGTTCCCGGCGGGCGCGTAAATCGGCCAACACGCCCAGCCGCTGCTGCGCCGCGCCCACCTGCCGATTGGCGGCAATCTCTTCCTCGCGTAGCTGGAAGACCTCGTCCTCGAGGCCGCGCACGTCGCCGTTGTCGGTTTGTAAGTCGGTTAAGCGGGACACGGCCGTTTCCCGCTGCTGCGTCAGGTCGGTCACGGTTTGCTGCTGCTGCGCCACCTGAGCCGCCAGGTCGGCCAGCGCCCCTTCCAGCGGTCTCACGGCCGCCTGGGCCTGCTGCAATGCCTCCCGCCGACCCGGCGCGCCCGACAATTCATCCCGCGCCGCCTTCGCTGCCTGATGCGCCGCCGCCTCATACCCCACTTCGGCCAACTGCCCATCCAGCGTCTTTAACGCCGCCTGAGCCGCCGCCGCATAATCATCATTTTTCAATCTTTCCTGCACATCCGCCAGCGCCGCCTGCCCCGCATTTTGCCAATCCGCCAGCAGCCGGTCAATCTCCGCCAGACGCGCTTCGGCGTTGGCGGTGGCTTTTTGCTGGGCTTGCTGCTCTTTTTCCAGCTTCTCTTTGGCCTGACCGGCCGAACTGAACGCCTGAACCTGCTGCTTTTGGGCGTCGAGAACGGCCGTATCCCCCACCTTCTGCTCCAACTCCGCCAACTGCGCCTGTCCGCCCGCGGCCCAATCGGCCAGTGATTGGGCAATCTCCACCAGACGCGCTTCCGCTTTGTGCAGGCGCTGCTGCTGCGCCTGCTGGTCGCGCTCCAGGCGCGGTTTTTGCTTGAGTTTTTGCTCCAGGTCGGCGGCTTCGGCGGCCAGCGCTTCGATGCGTCCTTTGTTGGCCCGGAAACGGTCGGCGGATTCTTTGCCTTCCGCTTCCAGTTCGACCAGTACCGTTTGCCGATGTTCGTCGCTGAGCGGCTGGCCGCACAGCGGACAATCGCCGCCGGCTTCTTCTTACAGGCGGTCGAGGCGGTCGCGCAGTTTGTTCATGCTGGCCATCAGGCGCGGCTGTTCGGTTTGCAGGCTGTCCAGTTCCGCCCTGGCGATGGCGTAGCGCTCGTTGTGCGTCCCGGCGACGGCCAGTTCGGCGGCGAGCTGGCTCAATGCTTCTTCAGCCTGGGTGCGGTTGGCGGTGACGGCCGTTTGCTCTGCGGCCAGCGCTGCCATCTTTTGCGCTTCGACCTGCAAGCGGGTTTGTTCTTTCAGCAGCGCCTGCCGTTCGGACTCCAGCCGCTGCAATTCGGCGCGGGCCTCATGCCAGGCCGTCACCTGCTGGGTCAGGGCCACCAGCTCCACGCCGATGGCTGTCAGCCGGGATTGGGTCTCGGTTAATTGGCTGTGAACGGCCGTGCGGTCGCTGCGGGCGGCTTCGCTTTTGGCGTGTTGGGCCTCCAGTTCGCGCTGCCGTTGTTCCAACCGGCTGCGCTCCTGGGTGATGGTCAGTTCAAACGGCCGTTTTTGCGCTTGCAGTTTGTGGTATTCGTCGGCGCGGGCCTGCCAGGCTTGCAAATCGGCCTGGGCCTGCTCGTAGGCGGCAAAGGCGGCGGTGATGCTTTCGGCTTCGGCCAGAATCGCTGCGTATTCGGCGCGTTCGGTCTGGCGCTGGCTTTGCGTTTTGCGTAGATCGGCCAGGGTGCGTTGGGCGCGGGCCAGGTTGTTGGCCAGTTGGTTGACCATGTCTTGCTGCTGCTGCACGGCCGTTTCCGCGCGGCGTAGCTGGGTCAACAACTTCTCTTTGTCGGCCAGCCGGTCGGCGATGGTCTGCCGGGTGGCCTGGACCGCGGCCAGGGCGGCGGCGCGATCTTGCTCTTCGCCCAACTCGGCGTCTATGTCGCCCAACTGCCCATCCACCAGGAGTAATTGCGCCTCGGCCGCCTTGCGTCGTTCGCCGACCGTTTCTTTGTACTGGTCCCATTGGCTGACGCCCAGCAAATCGGCCAGGATTTCCTTGCGGCGGCCGGGCGTTTTGGTGGTGAATTCGTCGGCTTTGCCTTGCAGCAGGAAGCTGGCGTTGATAAAGGTGTCGTAGTTCATGCGCAGCAGTTCGACGACGGCCGTTTCCGTTTCACGCACTTTGCTTTCGCTGAGGGTTTTCCACTTGCCTTTGTCCAGGTCGCCGTCGGCCAGCATGTGCAGTTCCAGTTGGGTGGCCTTGCCCGGCCGCTTGCGGCGAATGACGCGGTAGGTGCTGTCTTCCAGGGCGAAGATGAAGCGCACTTCGGCCGTACTCTCCTCCAAAGTGGCGCGGCGGTTGACCAGGTCGTCGTCGCTTTTGCTGCGCGCTTTGCCAAACAGCGCCCAGGTGATGCTGTCCAGGATGCTGGATTTGCCGGCCCCGTTGGCCCCAGAAATGCAGGCCAGGTGGATGCCGTTGAAGTTGAGAACGGCCGTGTCCCGGTAAGAAAGAAAATTCGTGAGTTCGAGGCGAAGTGGAATCATAGCTTTTCTGAAAATTGTCAATGGTTAATAGCCAATTGTCAATTGCCAACCGTTGACCGTTGACAATTAGCCATTGACCATTGGCTATTCAAACAGGTTTCGGTTAGCGGCGACCCAGGCCCACAAATCGCGGATGCCTTGCTCTGGCGACACGGTGGGCTGCCAGCCCAGCAGGCGTTCCGCTTTGCGCACGTCGGCGACGAAGACGCGCTGGTCGCCCGGCCGCCAGTCGTGGTAGCTGATGGGCACGTCGTGGCCGGCCAGTTCGGCCAGCAGCGGGCCAAATTCGGTCCAGACGGAGAGCGTGTTGCGCGGCCCGCCACCGACGTTGATGGCCCGCCCGGCCAGTTGGTCAATATTGGCGATGCCCAATTCGTAGGCGTGGATCAGATCGCTGACGTGGAGGAGGTCGCGGACCTGACGGCCGTCGCCGAAAATGCTGATGGGGCGGCCCAACTGCGCCGCGATGACGAAGTGGGCCACCCAGCCCTGGTCTTCAACGCCAAACTGGCGACGGCCGTAAATGCAATTGGAAACCTGCACACCGCCGGCCACCAGTAAATGGGAATCGGCCTCTACTTCCAGGTCGTAAACGGGTTGTTCCGGCAGCTCTTCAACACCGGCGAGACTGTCCCAATACAGTTGCCCATCGGCCCGATACAACTCATTGGCCTGCTCAACATGCTCAGCCGATGTCTGGGTCCACATCCAGCGCAGCAGGCTGTTCAGGCGTTGCGACCGCTCGGCGCTGAAAGCGTAGCCAATCCCGGCCAGCTTCCTAAACATTTCCTGGCCGCCCAACAAACGGACTGTGACCTGGGTCGTCGTGCCGCGTTTGTAGTCTACCGGGGCAGCTTCAAAACATGAGGTCTCAATGCCAAATTCGGCGATCAGGTCGCGCAGTTGTTGAATCCACTGCTGGCCGCTTTCGCGGCAAGTAACGTCTTTGGATTGGGCAAAAGAGGGGGCCAGGTAAGAATTGGCGTTTACCTGGCACAGTTCTGCACCAAAAAAGCCGCGCAGAAAGGCGCGCTTCACCAGCCGATGGCCGTTTGCCACCCAGTCCGGCAGGCCATAAGCCACGCGCACCTTGTCGCCAACGGGCACGCCCAACAGTTCAAACAGGGTAAAAACCGGGATGGTTTGCTGCTGGATGCGGCAGCTTGTACCTTCGACCACATGCCCGTTGGGCAGCGTGGAGGTGGATGATGAGCGCACAATGCCGCTGGTGGGCAGCCCTAACCAGGCCAGGCGTTCACTCACTTCTTGCAGTTCGGCTTCGGAACCGAAGTGCTGCACGTTGTGGGCGGGCGCCTGGCGCGATTGGCGATTGTGGATGCCCAGGTGTCCGTCGCCAAACAGCCGACCGACAATTTCGGTGATCGCCAGCAGACGGTCGCCGGTGAGGGGTAAAAGTTCTTGGGCCAGACGTTCCGCTTCGTTGCGGCAGCGGGGGTCGGTGGTACGGGCGTGAACGGCCGTTATCAGTTCTTCCGGTTCCAGTACCCGGTCAGACACACATTCATGCACCGGCATATAGGCGGCCTCCGGCAGCACCGCCAAAAAATCGCCATAGGCAAAGTCTCGATTGGTGAACAGTCCATGCGGGCGCACCACGCGGTGATCGGCCGTCAACGTTACGGTCAGGCCGTTCATGGTTTGTAGTCGGCGCACCGGTTTGACGCCCGTAGACCAGACGCGCCGGACACGTGTCCAGCCACAGCCGGAATGAACCAGGTCGCCGGCTTGCAGGGCATCCATGCGCTTTTTGCCAAACGGGGTGACGATTTCCTGGGCGGCGGCCAGGCAGCTTTGGCGAA
>CALFEW010000860.1 GCA_937958365.1 uncultured Chloroflexota bacterium
GGAAAGTGTTCTTTCTGTTCTGGAAGGGGTTTGTCCTGAATGCGGCAACGGCCGTTTAGATGTGACTGTTACCTGTCATCCGCGGCAAGTGGTGAACTGGTCGAATGTGACGATTGTGGAGCGTGACGACCTGGCCCCAGACTTCGTCCCAGCCAGCACGCCGTGGGGAAAGTTGACCCAGATGAGCTGGGCAGAAACAACCATCGCGTTGTACAGCGCGACTTGCCCGACTTGTGGCGCGTCGCACTACGTGGAGCAATCGGCCGTTAGCGGCGATTGGCGAATTTAAGTTGGTGACAGGTAGGGTTTGGTAGCAGGCAGGAGCAAGGGAGGCGCAGGGAACATGATGTACCAGAAGCTTGTTGACCGGTTGGCAGAAATGGGGAGCGCAGCATTCCGGGCAGAGACGGAAGGTTTGCGAGAGCAGGTCGAGGCCGCTTACGCCAAGATGCAAACGGCCGTCAGCATGGACGACCGCCTGGCTCTGATGGTCGAAGCGGGCCAACTTGAGGAGGTGATGAACGTTCGGTTTGAGCTGCTTGATTGGGTGGCGTAGAGGATCATGGGGCGGCCGGGGGTCCGGCTGTCCCCCAAAAACTCGCCCAAAATTCGTACCTGAAGCGCCTTCCCGTCATGTTTTGTCTGTGAGAGGATCAGGATAACTTGAACAGGAGGTGTTGACCGCCGATGTAGTTGGGAGATAGAGAGGTCGGCCCATCGGCCGGCCTTTTTTTGTTGTGGTGTTATGCACATCTGTTCTATGTGCTGCCATGCCGTTTGCCACCGTCACGCTCATCCGGCTATTCCGCTGCAAAGGCATCGTAAAGGCCCCGTCTTGGCGCTTTGCGCCTGTACCCATCCCAACATACCAGAGGTGGTAAATCTGCATCCAGCTTGCAACGAGTCCTCTATACGGCCGTAATGGAGCGTGCTGGCCACCTCCCACATCGCCACAGGTTGTGACAAAGGGCACGGTAAACAGGCTAAATTGGCCTGCAAATCGGCCAATCTCGTGGCGCAAGCGCCTTCCCGTCACGTTCACCCGGTGAGAGGATCAGGGCATATTCAACAAGCAGGGAGGCGGTGATGGCAACTTTTACGGTCTATCGGGTGTGGAATGGGGAGCTGACTAACAAAGAGCATCTGGACAACTGGTCTGAGGCAAAGGCTTGGGCGCGTAGTAAAAGTTACGGTCACATCCGGGTTGTTCGTGACCACGATGGCAAAACGCGCGACGCGCTGTTGACCACTGAGGAAGTGCAAACGGCCGATGGCCCAGTTTGGCTTGACGTTTACGATTGGATTAGCTGAGTTACGGAGACGCGGACAGCGCGTCGCTTGCTAACAGACTGGACTGCTCGCTCCGATGGTGTAGTGGTTAGAGTGGACGGCCGTCCCTAAAACTGGCCGAAAACTCGCGCCCGAAGCGCCTTCCCGTCGGCGTATTGTCTGCGATAGGATCAAAGTAATTCGAGCAAGACAAGAGGTTGGACCGATGGCAAAACAAGTTGATTTCACCAGACCGCGAAAATTGATAGCCCCTTCATTCCGCACCGCACTGCGCCAGCACAAGCCATCAGAGTGGGCAGCCCTGGGCTTTGGTCTACGGCCAGACGGCAGTAAACATGAGCTGTACTACGTCAGCTTGCAAGACCTGTTGACGTGGGGGGCGGGTCTGGATGAGATGCGCCGGCGTGGATACAACGCGGGCGAAGCTAGACGCTACCTGTGGTCAGTGTACGAACGCTATACTCCGTACATCTACGAGTTTTTCGGCGACGTGCGCGAAGGGCAGTTGGAAGACCGGGTGAAATCGTTCTGTCAGGAAAACTTCCCGGAAGATTGGCCGTTCGATTAG
>CALFEW010000861.1 GCA_937958365.1 uncultured Chloroflexota bacterium
CTCCGGCGCACGCAGAGCCAGACCCCACTTGGCCGCCGGGCGCAAATCGGCCTGGCCTATGACCCGCACGGCCAATTCGGGCGTCTGGCGGTTGTCATTGGGCAGCAGGCGGGGGATCAACTGCTCCAGAACCGTCAGGCGGCGGGCGTCGTCGGCGGGATAGTGGAGAAGGGTACGCAACGGCCGTTTCAGCCGTACCAGCCGCACCCGGTTGGCCGCGCGCCGGTTGGGTCCGCTGCATTTTTCCAGCACCACCAGGCAGGTGTTGATTTTAGCGTCGTCGAACCAACGTTCAACGCCGGATTCAATCATGGCGAGGATTTTGAAATGGTCGAGAAGGAACTGCTTCAACTCTTTGCCGTAGGCGACGTCCAGCCAGCCGTTGGGCACAACAAAGCCCAAACGACCGCCTTCGCGCAAAAATTGCGCCCCGTGCAAAAAGAAATAGGCGTGCAGCCCGGAGCGCCCGCCCAGGCTGTCCCACAATTGGCGGGGCATGAGCAGGCGTTTGTCTGCGGCTTCCGGCGCGATGTGTGGCAGGTCGTCGAACAGCTCTAGCTGACGGCCGTCTTCCGACGGCAGCCGGCCGATCCATTCGGCGCGGGTGTATGGTGGGTTGCCGATGACGGCATCGAAAAAGCCGGGCAGGTCGGCGGAGCCGTCTGGCGTGAGGGTGAAGAAGTTGTGGGTGAGAATGTGGGCCTGGGGCAAAGCGGTTTGGGCGTGAACGGCCGTTTCCGGGTCCAGTTCCACGCCCCACAGTGCATCCGGCGGCGCGTCGGCCGGGTTATCGGCCAGCCAGCGCAGCCACTGCGCCGCGCGGCCCAGAAACGCGCCTTCGCCGCAGCTTGGGTCTAATAGACGGTCAGACGGCCGTCGCAGGCAAAAACCCAGCAGCAAATCCGCCACATCGGTTGGTGTTTCATACTGGCCTAAGGTCTGTTGTTTGTCCGGCATGTGCTGTTTCCCTTCCCACAAGATCGCACTACAATGGCCGCGTCTTTACGCCTGCGACGACGCCCTGTTCATTGTAACACAAGAAGCCAGGCCACTGCTGTGACACATTAGACATTATCCAACATAAAAGATAGCACCAAAAGGTTGTAAAATCAGCCAAAAAAATCAAAGAAAAAGAGGCGCTACCATTGCTGCGAATGGTTTGAACGGTTTGATTTTGATCAGGTATCGCTTACAATGGGGTTATTCCTACTTTCCCCTGAGAGGTGATTTGTGAGCGAACCTCTGACCGACGCGATTGATTTGACGCTTTTGGAACCGGCGCTGGCCCGCTACCACGGCCGTTCCCGCACCGCCCTCCTCCCGCTACTCCACGAAGCGCAGGCGCTTTATGGCTGGCTGCCCCGCCAGGTGCAGCAAGCCATCAGCCGCACCCTGCGCGTCCCCCTGGCCGACGTGCATGGCGTGGTGGAGTTTTACACCATGTTTTACAACGAACCGACGGCCAGACAGGTGGTGCGATTGTGCGGCGACGTGGCCTGCGCGCTAAACGGCGGGCAGGCGGTCGCCAACGCCGTCGCAGCGAAACTGGGGTTGAAACCGGGCGAGACAAGCGCCGACGGCCGTATCACCTACGAGCGCGTGCCCTGCCTGGGCATGTGCGAACATGCCCCCAATGGCTTGAATGGCAACCGACCGGCCGGCAACCTGACGGTAACGGCCGTAGACGCCTTCCTCGCCGGAACCCATCCCGAACCCGAAGCCAAAATCTACGGCGCCGCCCTGCTCAAGCTCCACCGCATTGGCAAAATAGACCCCTCCAGTCTGAAAGATTACCTGGCCCACGATGGCTACGTGGGGCTGCGCCGGGCGATGGGTTACACGCCGGAGCAAATCATCCAGATCATGGAGACCAGCGGCATTTTGGGCCGCGGCGGGGCCATGTTTCCGCTGGGTCTCAAGTGGAAATTCACCCGCGCCGCGCCCGGCTCCCCGGCCGACAAGCACATCATCGCCAACGCCGATGAGAGCGAGCCGGGCACATTCAAAGACCGCGCCCTGCTCGAAGGCGACCCCTACAGCCTGATCGAGGCCATGACTCTGGCCGCTTACGTCGTCGGGGCGGAGAACGGTTGGATTTTTGTGCGCGGCGAATATCCCCGCGCCTACGAACGGCTCTGCCACGCCGTGCGGCGGGCGCAAGAAGAAGGCTACCTGGGGCGCAATTTGTTGGGCCGCCAGGGTTTCCATTTCGACATCGAAGTGCGCCGGGGGGCCGGAGCCTACATCTGTGGTGAAGAGACGGCGCTGTTTGAGGCCATCGAAGGCAAGCGGGGTTTCCCGCGCATCAAGCCGCCCTTCCCGACGACGCATGGCCTGTTCCAGCAGCCCACCGTCATCAATAACGTCGAAACGCTCATTGCCGGTCTCACCGTGGCCCGCGTAGGCGTGGAAGAGTGGCTGCGCTTCGGCACAAATCAATCGGCGGGCACAAAATGGTTTTGCCTGAGCGGGCACGTGGCACGGCCGGGATTATACGAACTGCCCTTTGGCGTCTCCATCCGCGAATTGGTGGCCATGGGCGGCGGCGTGCGCGCCGGGCATCACATTCAGGCGGTGTTGATTGGCGGCGCGGCCGGCGTGTTTGTGGGGCCAGACAAACTGGATACGCCGCTGACGTATGAAGATGCACGGCTGCAAGCCTTTCCCATTGGGTCGGGAGTGGTGATGGTGTTTGACGAAACGGCCGTTCTCCCCCACATCCTTTACCAACTCAGCCACTTCTTCGCCCACGAAAGCTGCGGCAAATGCTTCCCCTGCCAGATCGGCACGCAGCGGCAGATGGAAATCCTGCGCCGCATCAGCCACGATGGCGGCGCGCAGCCCGGCGACATGGAAACCCTGCTGGACGTGGGTTTCACGATGACCAAAACGTCGCTCTGCGGCCTGGGACAAACGGCCGCTTCGGCCATCATGAGCGCCATTGAGTTGTGGCCGGAGCTGGTTACGCCGCCACGGGACAAGGAAATAAGATGAGCGAATCTGTGACTTTGACGATTAACGGCCGTTCCCTCACCGTCCCTTCTCACACTACCATTCTCGATGCCGCCCGGCAGTTGGACATCGAAATCCCCGTCATCTGTTACCATCCGCACCTGACGGCGAACGGACTGTGCCGCGTTTGTTCGGTGGAGGCGGGCGGGCGCACCCAGGCCG
>CALFEW010000862.1 GCA_937958365.1 uncultured Chloroflexota bacterium
AAAAATAACGGCCGCTACCGGCTGCAAGAAGATGTACCAATGCCCCTTTTGCGCTTCTACAATCACGCCCATGTCCATGGAATTGGCCAGCATGACCGGAACCAACACCGACAGCGACATCGCCAGCTCATAGCTAATCATCTGGGCCGAGGCGCGAATACCGCCCAACACCGCATACTTGCTGTTAGACGCCCACCCGGCCAACACGACGCCATACACGCTGATAGACGTGACGGCCAGCACAAACAAGACCGCCACGTTTAATCCCGGCACAATGGCAAAATAATCGTATTGCTCAGGGACAAGACCGGAGATTTTGCCAGCCCAGGGAATGACGCCCAAAATCAAAATCGCCGGCATGACCGCCAGCATAGGCGCCAGATTATAAACAAGCCAGTCGGCTTTAGCAGGCGTCGGGTCTTCCTTAAAGAATAGTTTGACAGCATCAGCGGCCGGCTGCATGAAACCGGACAGCAATTTTCTCTCTTGTTTGCCGCGACCCGGCAGGGGAATATAACCGGCGCGATTTGGCCCAACCCGCGCTTGCATCCGGGCCAGGACTTTACGTTCCAGCAGGGTGGTATAGGCAAAGCCGGTAATCACGACCAGTGACATGATAAGACCGACAACCAATCCCCATAATGCGATTTGCCCTAGTGTCATACGAGCCTCTGTGAGTTAGTGGGTAGTTGTTAGTTGATAGTGGTTAGTGGTTGGTTGCTATCAACTGCCAACTCCCAACTATCAGCTTTCTTAATATCCGCCACGGCCGTTCCCGGCCACCAGTTTACGCCCGATACCAACGCCAATCCGGCCGGCGCGCTGCCATTGACGTGAGCGGTCAGTTGCACGGCCGTTCCGTCCACCATGATCTCAACCAGGTCGCCATCGGCAACGGACAACTGCGCCGCATCGTCGGCGTGCAGCGCCAGGGAAGGCGCGGCTTTGCGCGGCGCAATCACCGGCGAATGGTCAACCAACACGCCGGGAGCATACAAAACGGCCGTCCACATCACCGACAGCCCTTCTTGCCGGGCGCTCTTCAACACAGGCGCGTCAAAATGGGCCACCGCGCCTTTTTCGGCGGTCGCTGCCCACTGCTGCCCCAGCCCGGAGCGATTTTCATACGCATTGCCGCCGTAATACAGGTCTTCCCCGCCGACGTCCGGCCACTGCTTCTCCACCTGCGCCAGCGTGCGGTAATCCATGCCCTTGTACTGCGGCACAACACGGGCAATTTCCTTGAAGGTCAGGCTGGCGGCAAAAGCCGGTTTCCCCATGCCTACCCGCTCACCAATTTGGGCCAAAATCTGCCAGTCTGGGCGGCTTTCGCCCACCACCGGGATGGCCGGGTAATAGCGCTGCACGCGGCGCTCGCCGGTGGTATAAGTGCCTTCACGCTCCGCCCAGCTCTGCGCCGGGAGGACCACGTCGGCTAACACGGCCGTTTCCGTCAAAAACAGCTCCTGCACCACCAGGAAATCCAGCTTACCCCGGTCGGGCATCAGGCCGTCGCCCACAGGGTCGGCTCCGGCGACAAATAATGCCCGCACACTGCCATCGGCCACACCGGCGTATACGGCCGTTGCGTCCAATCCCGGCTCTTTCATCGGCTTATAACCGGGGCCATAAGCGGGATGAACGCCCATGTCCCAGGCCCCTTGTGTATTGTTGTGCGGCCACACCGGGACCAGGCCATTGTTCAGCCGTCCGGCGTGGATGTGTCCATTCTCAATCAGCAGCAGGTTGCCCAACAGCTTCGCCAGGACATCTGTTTCGTCGTAGGTCAGGCCCTCAGAGCCATAAAAAATCACCAGGTTTTCGGCTTTGATGAGGGCTTCGGCCGCGGTGACGAGGTCATTGGCGACGGCCGTTTCCGTCTCTACCTTCGCCATATTCACCAATTGCTGCACCGTCGCCAGCGCCTGCCCTGCTTCGTAGCGCAGGATGTGGGCAGCGAAATCATCCAGGCGCGTGGAGCGGGCATTCACCACCACCAGCGTCGCACCGCGCTCGGCGGCCTGTTTCACGCGCAGCCACCAGATCGGCGCTTCGGCGTGCAAGTCGGCGGCCACCACCAAAATGGCATCGCCCCGGCCTAGCTCTCTCAGATTACTGCCACCGGCCAGGCCAACCTGGGCCGTGATGTCACCGCCGGCCAGGCGCGGTTTAGCCAGACCCACGTGTTGGCTCTTCAACCCATCACGCAAGAGGTGTTGGAACCAGAAAAAGTCTTCGTTGCTCAGGTGGTCACCGGCCAGACCGGCGACCGCGCGGCTGTCTTGTTGCAGTTTGCCGGCCACGTAATCCAGCGCTTCATCCCAACTGGCTTCCACCAATTCGCCATTTTGACGAATCAGCGGTTTGCGGAGACGGTCGGCGGCGTCGGCAAAGTGGTGGACGAATCGCCCTTTGTCGCAAATCCAGATTTCGTTGACGGCTTCGTTTTGCCGGGGCATGATACGTTTGATGACGGTACGGCCGTTGGCTACCGCTTCGCGGCGTGTACTCATGGTGGTATTGCAGCCTACCGGGCAGTGCGGGCAAATGCTGGCGACGGGGGTCAGTTCCCACGGCCGTGCGCCAAAACGGAAATCGGCCGTCGTCAGCGCCCCCACCGGACAAATGTCGGTCGTGTTGCCACTCCACACACTGTCAAACCCCGGCTCAGACATCGTCACAATTTCCAGGCTGCGCCCGCGATTATGGAAACGAATGACCGGGTCATCCACGACTTCTTCCTGGAAACGAATGCAGCGCGCGCATTGGATGCAGCGCTCCCGGTCCAGGTAAATCAGGTCGCCCAGAGGGACGTGTTTCGCCAGTTTTAGCTTATCGGTGTAATGCATCCGGCTCTGACCCGCGCCATGTTCCATGGTCAGGTTTTGCAGCGGGCATTCGCCGCCTTTATCACAAATCGGACAGTCCAACGGATGACTGGTCAACAAAAATTCGATGACCGACTTGCGCGCTTCCAGCACGGCCGGGGTAGCGGTGCGCACGACCATGCCTTCTGATACCTGTACGGTGCAGGCAGTTTGCAGGCCCCGGCCAAAATTAAGCTGCGGCGAACCGTCGGCGTTGGTCAGCGGTGCGCCGGTAGCGCGGTCACGCACGGGCAGCCCTACTTCCACCAGGCACATGCGACACATGCCCACCGGTTCGAGCTTGGGATGATGGCAAAAGACGGGGATGTCATTGCCAATTCGCTTTGCGGCGTCTACGATTTGCGTGCCTTTGGGCACGCTTACGGCCACACCGTCAATAGTCAGGGTAATCAGATCACTCATGTGGTAATCTCTACTCCGGGGTTAAGAGGGAACGGCCGTTTTTGCCGCCGCCTTCTTCACCTGCCCATTCGACGAACCCTGCACCTTCGTCCGGTACTCTTCCGGGAAATGCTTAATCGTCGAGAGAACAGGATTAATAGCAAAATCGCCCAGGGCGCACAACGTCCGCCCACCAATCTGGTTGGCGACGCTTTCCAAAGTCTGCACATCTTGCGGCGTGCCGTGCCCCTCATAAATGCGATGAAGCAGCTTCTCCATCCAGAAAGTCCCTTCACGGCAAGGCGTACACTTACCACACGACTCATGCTTGAAGAAGTGCAGCATCTTCAAAGCCGCCCACACCATGTCCGTGCTTTCGTCCATCACAATCACCGACGCCGATCCCATCACCGAACCATGCGGCGTCAGCCCTTCATAGGTCATGGGCGCATCCAGCGCTTTGTCGGTAATCACCGGGCCAGAGCCACCGCTGGGCAGCAGCGCCTTAAATTTCTTCCCGCCGCGCATCCCTCCGGCCATCTCAATCAACTGGCGATAGGTCACGCCCATCTCCACTTCGTAATTGCCCGGTTTCTCCACATGGCCGCTCATGCACACAATCTTGACGCCCGGACTTTTGTCTGTGCCCATGCCCATGTACCATTCTGCCCCATTCACCAGGATCAACGGCACATTAGCCAGCGTTTCGGTGTTATTCACGACTGTAGGCTTGCGATACAACCCTTCCACGGCTGGAAACGGCGGCTTCGACCACGGCTGACCCAACTCGCCTTGCAAGGAGTTGATCAACGCCGTCTCTTCACCACAAATATAGGCTCCGGCTCCGTAATGGCAGTAAAAATCACAGCTAAACTCACTGCCCAGAATGTTTTTACCCAGGAAACCGGCCGCATACGCCTCCCGGATGGCTTCTTCCATCGCATAACCCGCGTCCATAAACTCGCCGCGGAAGTAGTTGTAAATGGTCTTTGCGCCAATCGAATAGGCGGCAATGATCGCCCCTTCAATCACCTGATGCGGGTTCTTTTCCGAAAGCTCCCGGTCTTTAAACGTGCCGGTCTCCGATTCGTCTGTGTTAATAACCACGTACTTATCGCCCGGCCCCTTGGGAATGAAGCTCCACTTGACGCCGGTTGGGAACCCTGCCCCACCCCGACCGCGCAGACCAGACGAGCGCACCACGTCAATCACGTCTTGCGGGGTCATCTCCAGGACGGCCGTTCGCAAACCCTCATAGCCGCCATGCGCCTGATAGACGTCAATCTTATGCAGATCAGGAATGTCTCGGTGACGCAACAAAAGATAGGTCATAGATTTTACCTCAGCCTGTCAATCGCGGATGGCGTATGACGTGATTTTCTTCACGACCGAATGGTCGTCCGCTTCCATACGCAGCCGGGTCAACAACTGGTCGAATTTCGCTTCGTCCAGATTTTCTTCAAAGCGCAAATTGCACTGCAACATCGGCGCGCGGTCGCAGGCGCCCAGGCACATAACAGTCTTCAGGGTGAACAAACCATCTTCGGTAGTACCATCCACCGGAATACCCAATTTACCGGAGGCCATGTCCACAAATTCATCCGCGCCGCGCAGCGCGCAGGCCAGGTCGTTGCAAATTTCCAGCACGTATTTGCCCACCGGCTCTTCGTAATAAAGCGAGTAGAAACCGGCCAGCGACAAAACATGGGTGGGGTCCAGACCCAGGATGTCGGCTACCTCGCGTTTGGCTTCGTCGCTCATGTAGCCATATTCATGTTGGGCCAGGTGCATCAAGGGCAAAACGGCCGATTTCTTCGTGGGAAACCGCGCCAATATGCCTTCTATTTCTTTGGCGTACTTTTCAGCGATCAAGGTTTTCTCCCAGTTACCAATTGACAATTAACGATTGACCATTGACCATTTGTTACCGGTCTATCTCACCCAACACAATGTCAATAGAGCCAATAATTGCCACCACATCGGCGACGAACAGGTTTTTAGACATGCGCGGCAGGGAAGCCAGATTCACGTAGGAAGGGCCACGGAAATGCACCCGCGCCGGTTTGGGTCCGCCATCGCTGCGCAAATACACGCCAAACTCACCCCGCGGCGACTCAATCGGCTGATAAACAAAACCGGCCGGCACGCTAAATCCCTCCGTCCACAGCTTGAAGTGGTGGATCACCGCTTCCATGCTTTTGCCCAATTCGGAACGTGGTGGCGGCACGATCTTACGGTCGGAAATTTGCACCGGGCCGTCAGGCAGTTTGTTGAGGGCCTGCTCAATGATGCGCAGGCTTTGCCATATTTCAGCCACGCGCACCCGGTACCGGGCGTACACGTCACCGTCAGTCTCCAGCGGCACGTCAAAATCATACTGCTCGTAGCCGCAATAAGGGTTGGTTTTACGCACGTCGTAGTTAACGCCGGAGCCACGCAGGCTGCCGCCGGTAAGTCCCCAGGAGATAGCGTCTTCGGCCGAAACCACACCAACGCCTTTCGTGCGCTTTAAGAAGATGGGGTTTTTCTTCAGCAACCCCTCGTAATCGGCAATTTTTGCAGGCATGAAATCCAGGAAATGGCGCACGGCCGGGACAAATTCTTCCGGTACGTCGCGCCACAACCCGCCAGGGCGGAAGTAGCTGACCATCATGCGCTGTCCGGCAACCATCTCGAACAGGTCTAAAATGTATTCGCGCTCGCGGAAGGCGTACAAAAACACGGTCATGGCCGCCAGGTCCAGAGCGCTGGTTCCCAACCAGACCAGGTGACTGGCCACCCGTTGAAGCTCGGTCAAAATCACGCGAATAGCCTGGGCGCGGGGCGTCGCTTCGACGCCGAGCAGCTTTTCTACCGCCAGGATGTAGCCCAGGTTGTTGGACATGGGGGATAAGTAGTCCATGCGGTCCGTCATGACCAGGGCTTTGGTGTAGGTTTTGGCTTCCATGTTCTTTTCGATGCCGGTGTGCAGGAAGCCGATATCTGGAGCCAGGTTAACGACTGTTTCGCCGTCTAATTCGACCAGGAGACGCAAAACGCCGTGGGTGCTGGGATGCTGCGGACCCATGCTCAGGAGCATGTGTTCTTCGGCATCCTCAATTTCCATCCCGGTTCCTACCTTGTTGCGCAGTTCTTCAAGGGTTAGTTCTTGGATGGTGTCGTTTCCAGGAGTCAGTAACATAGGTGCCTCTGGGTTGGTGTTCGGTAATCCGTGTTCCGTAATTGGCGTTCAGTGTTCGATGAACAGCGCCAGGATGGGCACGGAACCATTAATCTTTCGTGGCGTGTGGTTTCTTGGCGTTGATTTCGTCGAAGTTAAAGGAGAATTGGACCTCTTCGTAGCCCAAAGGATAATCTTTGCGCAGAGGATGCCCTTGCCAATCTTCCGGTAGAAACAGACGCCGCAGGCTGGTATTGCCCTTAAAGCGAACGCCCATGAGATCCCAGACTTCCATTTCCAACCAGGTGGCAATCGCCCAGATGGAAGCGACGGTTTCCGGCCCGTCTTCCGGGTCTTCGACGCGCACGCGCAGGCGGACGCGATGGTTGTGCGGAATGGAGTAAAGCTGGTAGTTGACGGCAAAACGCGGGAAATCGGGCAGCATGTCGTCGGCGCAGATGTCGGTGAGGAAGTTGTATTGCAGCGCCGGATCGTCGCGTAGGAATTGGCAGATGGCTTTCAGGTCAGCTTTGCGAATATAGAGGGTGCGCTCGCCGCGATGGTCGTAGATTTCTTCCAGGGCTGCCGGATACTTTTGCTTGATTTTGTCTACAACGAGGTCATGGTTGTTCATCAGGCCCAATCCCCTAATTTTTCATTGCGGATTTTTTCGTGCAGGGACATGATGCCGTCTATGAGGGCTTCTGGCCGGGGGGGGCAGCCACCTACGTAAACGTCTACGGGGATAATCTCGTCTACGCCTTGGACGATGGCGTAATTGTTGAAGATGCCGCCGCAGGAGGCGCAGTCGCCCATGGCGACGACCCACTTGGGTTCGGGCATCTGGTCGTAGAGGCGGCGGACGACGGGGGCCATTTTGCGGGTGACGCGCCCGGCGACGATCATGAGGTCAGACTGGCGCGGGGACGGCCGATTGAGTTCCATACCAAAGCGGGAGGCGTCGTAGTGGGCGGCCTGAGACCCCATCATTTCGATGGCGCAGCAGGCCAGGCCAAATAGAATCGGCCACATGGCATTGGTGCGGCCCCAATTGACCAGGTCTTCCAGGCGATAGGTGACAACGCCCAGGTTGCCGAGTTTTTGTTCTACTCCCATTCGAGTACTCCTTTTTTCCAGACCCAGACATCCCCCAGGATAAACATGAACATGAAGATGAACATCACCGCCAGGCCGTAGAGTCCTAAATCACGGAAGGTCATGGCCCAGGGTACGAGTAAGATGATGTCTACGTCGAACAGAATGAACAGTACAGCGATGCGGTAAAACTTGACGGGTAAACGACGCTGGGCCTCGCCAATGGCTGTCATGCCAGATTCGTAGGGAGCCTGTTTGCGTAAGGACGGCCGTTTCGGGCCAAGATTTAGCGACAAAATGGGCAACAGCAGAGCAAAGAACAAGGCTATTCCCAATAATACCGCCAGGGGAAGATAATCAACGAGTATTTGGTTTGGCATAGGCGTTTACTATCTTACTTGAATTCAGGGTGAGGCTAACCTCGTCAAAGCGTGTGCATTCTATCACAAGCAAAAAGGTCTAGCAAAAGATATACGGCCGGTGAAGCGCGCCCACAACGATGGCACGGCCGTTGGCTCTGGGCCAAATCCGGCATATTCCTCTTTCTCCGGCACAAAAAAAACGCAACGTGTGGCACTCTTACCACACGTTGCGTCATCATTTCGCCGTCAAAACGGAACACGGATTACGGAACACGGACTACGTGAGATAATCGCGCAGCGATTTACTACGGCTGGGATGGCGCAGCTTACGCAATGCTTTGGCTTCAATCTGGCGAATCCGCTCACGGGTAACGCCGAAGCTCTTGCCCACCTCTTCCAGCGTATGGTCTTTGCCGTCGTTTAAGCCAAAGCGCATTTCCAACACCTCGCGCTCCCGGTCGCTCAGGAAGCTCAGAACGGAGCGGATTTGTTCGCGCAGCAGCTCTTTAGAGGCGGCGTCTACCGGTTCCACCACGCTTTCATCGGGGATGAAATCGCCGAATTCTGTGGCTTCTTCGTTGTTGCCTACCGGTGTTTCCAACGACATCGGGTCCATGGAGATGCGCAGAATGTCACGAATTTTGCTGACGGACTGGCGGTATTTACGGTTTAACACCGGGTCCAATGGCTCATCGGTGTCCATTGACCGGCGAATTGCATCTACCTCGTCCGGCGTCAGATAATCCAACTCCAGGGCCAGTTCCTCGACCGAGGGTTCGTGGCCCAATCTTTGCACCAGTTCCCGCTGCATTCGGACGATTTTGTTGATGGTCTCGTACATATGGACGGGGATGCGGATGGTGCGGGCCTGATCGGCGATGGCCCGACTGACGGCCTGACGAATCCACCAGGTGGCGTAGGTGCTGAATTTGTACCCTTTGGTATGATCAAACTTCTCCACGGCGCGCAGCAAGCCGACGTTGCCTTCCTGGACCAGGTCCAGCAGGTGGATGCCACGCCCCATGTAGCGCTTGGCGACGCTGACCACCAGGCGCAAGTTGGCGCGCGTCAGGCTGACTTTGGCTTCTTCG
>CALFEW010000863.1 GCA_937958365.1 uncultured Chloroflexota bacterium
AGGCAGGCATTATAACATAAAATGCGAATGTGGCAGGCAAGGGCAAGCGCGGAGGGGTTTTGTGGGGGCAAAGCCCACCGCGCAGGTCTGGCAGACCTGCGCGGTGGGGGAGTTTTATGGTTGCGTTGAAAGAATATCGGGTGGGTTGTTTGGAAAAGCTGAAGATGGGGCGTCCAGTTCGGATACGGCCGTTTCCCCGTTTTCACCCTGCCCATTGGCGCGCGACAACATCCCTTCCCGCAGCACGGCCACCGAAGCCACCGCGTCGCCGGCCCGCAAATCCATCACCCGCACGCCCTGCGTGTGCCGGCTTTGCTGCGAGATTGTATCGGCGCCCGTGCGCAAAATAATGCCGTTGGTCGAGATGCACGTCACTTCATCGCCGGCCGTGACCACCCGCGCGCTCACAATTTTGCCGGTGCGCTCCGGCGACAAAATCATCGCCCGCACGCCCTGACCATACCGACCTTGCTGCCGATATTCGTCCAGCGGCGTGCGTTTGCCGTACCCTTTTTCGGTGATCACCAGCAGATCATCGTCCGGCGTCACCACGTCGGCCCCGGCGATATGGTCCCAATCGTCCAGGCTCATCGCTTTCACGCCGGCCGCCGCCCGGCCCATGGGCCGCACGTCTTCTTCGCTAAAGCGGATGCCCCGCCCTTGTTCGCTGACGAGAATGATGTCCTGGTCGCCATGGGTGAGCTTCACCCAGTTTAGCTGGTCGCCATCGTCCAGGGAAATGGCGATGAGACCACTGGGGCGCACGTTGTTGAACTGGTTGATTTCGACGCGCTTGATACGGCCGTTACACGTCACCATCACCAGGTACTCAGCGTCTTCAAAATCCACCACCGGCAAAGCGGCCGTAATCTTCTCCTCGGACAGCAAGGGCAAAATGTTCATCAAATTTGTCCCTTTTGCCGTGCGGTCCAATTCAGGAATTTCATACGCCTTAATCGCATACACCTTGCCAAAATTAGAGAAGAAGAGAATGCTGTTCAGCGTGCCCGCCGCAAATAAATGCTCCAACTGATCCTGTTCGCGCGTTGTCATGCCAATGAGGCCCTTGCCGCCGCGCCCTTGCAGCCGATAAGCCGTCACCGGCGTCCGCTTCACGTATCCGCGCTGCGTAATGGAGATAAAGACATCCTCGTCTTTAATCAAATCCTCCATATTGATGTCCGAATCCAGCCCATAAGCAATTTCCGACCGCCGCGCATCACCATACTGCTCTTTGATGGCTAACAGGTCTTCTTTAATCAAGGCCAAAATCTTCGAACTATCCGCCAGCAGACTGCGCAAATACTCAATGTGCGCCGAAATTTCCTTATACTCGTCGTCTATCTTCTGTCGTTCCAAAGCCGCCAGACGACGCAACTGCATATCCAAAATAGCGATAGACTGAGCTTCGGTCAGGCCAAAGCGAGTCATCAGTTGGTTGCGTGCATCCTCGGCATCCATCGAACGGCGAATGGTTTCAATGACCTCGTCCAGGTGGTCAAGGGCTATCAGCAGCCCTTCCAGGATGTGCTGCCGCCTCAACGCTTTGTCCAGGTCAAACTGGGTGCGGCGCGTAATCACATCCATCCGGTGATCAATGTGGATTTGCAGCGCACGCTTTAACGAAAGCAGACGCGGCTGTTTGTCTACCAGAGCCAACAACTGAATACCAAACGCCGTTTGCAGCGCCGTGTGCTTATACAACTGATTCAGCACCTTCATCGGCTGCGTGCCGCGCTTTAACTCCACAATAACGGAAATACCATTTCGATCCGACGAATCGCGCAAATCGGAGATGTCCGGGATGACGCCGCTGGTTGCCAGTTCAGCGATGCGCTCAATCAACATCGCCTTGTTCACCTGGAACGGCAGCTCCGTGATATTGATGCGCTGCCGGTCGGCTTTGCCCGGAATGTCCTCAATTTCCGCCACGCCGCGAATAATCACCCGGCCACGGCCGGTGGCATAAGCGCTACGCACGCCTTCCGCGCCCAACAATTTGCCGCCGGTGGGGAAATCTGGCCCCTTCACGTACTGCATTAAATCTTCCAGCGTCACCTCTTCCCAATCATGCTGATGGTCTATCAGGTGAATGATGGCGTCGCAAATCTCGTTCAGGTTGTGGGGCGGAATGTTGGTCGCCATGCCCACAGCAATGCCCGACGAACCGTTGAGCAGCAGATTGGGCAGCCGGGCAGGTAACAAACCCGGTTCAGTCAGGCTGTCATCAAAGTTGGGCACAAATTCGACGGTGTTTTTGTCTATGTCTTCCAGCAGTTCATTGGCGATACGCGCCATGCGGGCTTCGGTGTAGCGCATGGCCGCCGCGCTGTCGCCATCAATGCTGCCAAAGTTGCCCTGGCCGTCCACCAGCATGTAGCGCATGGAGAAATCCTGGGCCATGCGCACCATGGCATCGTAGACAGAAGAATCGCCATGAGGGTGGTATTTGCCCAGCACTTCGCCGACGATACGGGCGCTTTTGCGGTGGGGGGTGTTGTGGCGAATGCCCATGTCGTGCATGGCGTAAAGGATGCGCCGATGGACGGGTTTCAAGCCGTCGCGGGCATCCGGCAAAGCACGGGAGACGATGACGCTCATGGCGTAATCGAGATAAGAATTGCGCATCTCCCGGTTAATATCTATGGTATTGACAGTGCCGATTTCCAAGTGAGACCTCCGTGATTTGGGTCATGGTCGGGGGATTTCTTTTGGGTTTCCTGGTTGACCGACAAATATTGTCTTGGGCCACAAGGCCAGGGCCACAAGGCGCACAAAGTTCACAGGGATAAGCGTCTGAGATTTCTGTGAACCGGGTGACAAGTCTGCGAATTCGCCAGTCAAACAGGGGTCTTTACAGTGAAAAGGCCACCACAAATCAGGGTGGCTAGCGACCCGAAATCATGATTTTTAACGAGTCTGATTATATCCTAATTTGCTGGTTTTAACGAGTTTCACGGGGGTGTTTCAGGGGTTTCAAGGCCCGGTTTACGTTTATTCAGCAACCGGTTTCCGCGGGGGTATGTACCCTGGTTGAATGGTTACACCTCCTGGAAGCCTAAAACCTCCGGGAGGTGTAACCTGAGAACACAGATTGAATAACTTGCGGGAAACTAGAGACTGGAGATTGGTTCAATCTCCAGTCTCTAGTATCAGTATCTAGTTTCAGTTGCGCGAGTTATTTTGTACTCGTTCCTTTTCACTTAAAGATTATGGGCAGCAGCAGGCGGTGGCCTGCTCCCGTTTGGACCGATAACGTGGCGGTGGCGCTATCTACCGCCCCTCCGATTATCGAATCCGCGGTTGCTGTCAGCGTGTAGCTGCCGGACTCCGGTACTTTTACGGTTATCGGCAGTCGCGCAGCGCTGCCCGGCGGCAAGATGATCTGATTAACGGCCGTTACCGCCTCCACCCCTGGCGCATCCAGACTCACCGCAAAGGTTGTGTTCATATTGCCCGTATTCGAGACCACCAGCGTAAACCGCGCCGTCAGCGTATCCGTCACCGTTTGTGTTGCCGGTTCCCAGACCACCGTCACCCCTTCGTAAGCCGTCAGCGTAACGGCCGTTGTATCATCGGCGCTGATGGCGGGATTGGCGCGGGAGACGGCCGCCACGTTCACCAGATAGCTTTGGGGCAGCAGCGACTCCAGCCCGTCCACAGTTAGCTGCACCGTCTGCGACGCGCCCGGCTGCAACGTCACGCTGTTGGCCGAGAGCATCCCGGCCAGGGCGATGATGCCGCCCCGCGCCAGATCGTAGGTGTCGGCGACCAGCCCAGTGTTGGTGATGCGGATGGCCCACACGGCCGTATTCCGCGGATCCACCGTCGTCGGCCCGGAGATAAACGCCACCCGCACGCCGCGATTGATGACCTGGGCGACGGCCGTCGCGCTGCCCGCCGCCGCGCCCACACTTTGCGCCGTCGCCGTCACCGTCACGTCGTAATTGCCCACGGCCGTACCGACCGGCGGCGACACCAGCAGCCGCATCTCGGCGCTGTTAAAGATGTCCGGCGACAGACTGACGCTGTTGATCACCGCGCCATTTTGCTGCAAAACGGCCGTCCAACCCGCCGGAACGTCCACATCCAGGGCGAACGTCTCCGCCAGACTGCTCACGTTCGTCAATGTCAGGGTGTAAACGGCCGTGCTGCCCGGCCCCACCACCAGCGGATTCGGCGACAGACTCAATTCCGCCTGCGGCGTCGCCAGCACCTCCAATACGCCAGCCACGTTCGCCGCCGCCCCTTCGGACGCCGCCGCCAGGAGGGTGAAGGGCTGCGGGCCGACGGCCGTCGAGGTGAGGGTGATAACGGCCGTTCCCGTCCCATTCGCCGCCACCAGCAGGCTCGCGGGTGCATCAATCGCCATGTCGCCGGTCGGCGTCAGGGTGTAGGTGCGCGGTTCATTTTCGTAATTGCTCAGGGTGAGTGCATAAGCCGCCGGGACGCCGGGCAGCGTCGTCTGGCTGGCCGGGTCTAGCGCCGCGTCCAGGCCGTCGAACACCGTCAGCGCCGCGCCCAGATTTTCCAGGCCGCCGCTGCTGGCAACGTCTAGCCACAGGGGCAGCTCGCCCACGGCCGTATTTCCTGGCACAGCCACGGTCAACGTCACCACCACCGTTTCGCCCGCGCCCACCGGCACGCTGGCCGGGTAGTCCAGCCAATCGGCAGGCAAGCCCCCGGCCGACAGGCTAAACGTGTCGGCGCTGCCGGGATTCGTCAGGGTGAGGGTGAAAACGGCCGTGCCGCCCGCCGCCACGCTTTGTTCTGCCGGGGTCAGTTGGCCCAGATGGGCCGCCGTCACGTACAGCGGCGGCAGGGTGATGAAGTTGGTTCCGCTGGGCAGGGTGTAGGCGACGGCCGTGCCCTGCGCCACCAGCCGCGTTTCGCCCGGCTGCATGTCGGCCAGTTCGCTGGCGAAGGTGCGCGTGACCACCGTTTGCGCCCAGGTCTGGGTGTAATCCCAGCGGTAATCAGGGTCGGCGACGGCCGTTGGCGGCGTGGCGAAGGTGTCGGTTAGCACGGTCACGCCGTCAATGCCCACCGTGTGCGTCACCGCTACGTCGTAAATGGGCAGGGCGGCCGACTCCGGCCACTGGGTGCGGTAGGTGTTGTGAGTGTCCCAGCTATTGATCTCGCCTTCAGGGATGGTCAGGTTGTCGTTGACGTTGGTGATGTGGTAGCTGTGCTGGTTCCACAACGGCCGTGCTTCGCCCCACACGCCATCCTGCCCAAAAACGGCCACGCCGCGCAAACTGGGC
The DNA here is from genome assembly GCA_937958365.1 of uncultured Chloroflexota bacterium. Taxonomy (GTDB): domain Bacteria; phylum Chloroflexota; class Anaerolineae; order Promineifilales; family Promineifilaceae; genus Leptovillus. The sequence goes on from CALFEW010000863.1 coordinate 5,265, forward strand.
ACAACGATCTCCGCGTACCCATCGCTGTCTACGTCGGCGAAGATGGGGTAATCGGTGCCGGTGACGGAGTAGACCAGCGGCTCGTTGAAGAGGACCGCACCGTCGGCGCCGTTGTAGATGGTGAAGCCTTGTTCACGGCCGTTCCAGGCCACCTCATACACGCCATCTCCGTTCAGGTCCAGCACGGCGGCATTGTTGGCCGAGGAGCTGTCTTCGGCGATGGCGCTCCACAGCAGCGAGCCGTCGGCCTTGAGCGCGTACAACGTGCCAAACCGGCCAGGCGCAAACTCGTAGCGCATCCCGGTCAGGATTTCCACCGCGCCGTCGCCATCCAGGTCGGCCACCGAGACGCCGCCCGGATTGCCGGGGTCCAGCGTCGTCGTCCAGAGCGGCGAGCCATCCTCGCCGTTCAGCACTGTCACCGCGCCGTAGTGCGATAGGATCACTTCGGGTTCGGGATCGCCGCCGGGCAGGTGGCCGTCTATGTCGGCGACGGCCGGTGCGCCAAAGGTCCCGGCCATAGAGGAGGTCAGCACCGCCGACCAGACAAGCTGCGGCGAACCGGCGTTGTAGTCGTAGAGCCATACGTCATCGTCCCAGCCGGTGATGAGGATGTCCAGGAAGCCATCGCCGGTCAGGTCGGCCAGGATGGGCGGGTTGGTGTAGTTGGGATAGGTGATAGACCAGCCCAACGCGCCATCGTGCTGGCGCACTTGCAGGGTGTTGCGCAGGTTGGCGACAATTTCCGGTTCGGGGTCCAGGTCCAGGTTGCCGATGGCCGGGGCAGACAACGTCTCGAAGATGGCCGGAGAAGGGACGGTCCAGTAGGTGCTGCCGTCGGCATGGAAGGCCCACAGTCCGCTGCCGGCGGCCACCACCACCTCCGCACCCGGCTGCCCGTCTAGCTGGGCAATGGCCGGGGAACTAACCCAGGTGCGGAACGCGCCGCCGCCGAAGTTATGGCTCCAGAGGATGGGGTCGCCGTCGCCGGTGTCCGCCCCATCGCCCCGGTAAACAAAGAGCGTGCCAAAGTTGATCGTGTCATCGCCAGAAAGGACGATCTCAATGCCGCCGTCGCCATCCAGATCACCGGCCGCCATGCCGGCGACGATGCCATAGGTACCAAAGAAGGGCGCGCCATTACCGGCCGGGGTATCGTCCCACCATTCGGCCACCGGTTGATAGGGGGTTGGCGAGGTGGGATTGGACTGGAAGGCGTCTACCCGCAGGTAGGCGCTGTTGCTAATGCGCACGACGTGCGGCCCTTCGGGCAGGCCGGTGTAATGGTAGGCCAGCGGTTGTTCGCTGAAGGGGTAGTCGAAATCGGCCATTTCCACGAACACACCATCTATGTAGACATTCACTTCGCTGATGTTGTTGCGGGTGACGCCCAACAGGGTGAAGGAGTCGCCGACAAAGGTGTACCAGACGTTGGACTGGGCATACCACAGGCCGGGCACAATCATGTCGCCCGCAATGGCGTTGGCGTTGGCGGCGTCGTCCAGGCTGGCGGTGTAATGGAGACGGCCGTTATCCACCGCCCGGCTGGCATTCACCAGCTCATCGGACATCGGCTGGCCGTCCCACACGTCGAAGTAGTCGAAGTAGACCGTGCCCGCGACGACGCTGACGGAGATGGTGTGCGTGCCGGTGAGCAGGTCGCCGAACTGGAAGGAACGCACGTCTTCGGTGGCGTTGTTCAGGTTGAGTACGCCCTGGCTGACGCCATCTATGAAGATTTCTGCCTGGCTGGTGATATTGCGCACGCGGAAGCCGACGGCGGCCCAACGGCCGTCAAACGTCAGACTCACCGTATCGCCCACCGTGCCCGATTCCACGTGCCAGCCGCCGCTGACCGTGCCCGTTGTTTTGTTGGCGTACCATGTTTGCGGCCGGTTGCGCCAGTCATACGCGCCATCATACACCATGGCGGGATGGTCTTCCTCGTAGCGCACGATGCCGGTGTAGGCGGGCGGCGTGTAAAACGGCGCGATGCCGGGCGTGATGAAGGCGTCGGCCGTCAGGTAGGCGCGGTTGTAGCGCACCTGCATCAGGTGCGGGCCATCGCCCAGGCCGTTGAAGGAGATGGGGCGGGTGATGGGCGTGCGGCTGTAGAGGTTGAACGTGCCCCGCGCCACGCCATCAATGCTGATGGCTACGCGGTCGCTGTTGATGTTCGCCAGCCCCAGGAAGGTCACGCTGTCGCCGGTGAACGGGAACCAGACGGTGCTTTCGTGCTGGAAGGCGCTGCGGATGTAGCTGCCGCCGCTGGCCGCGGCGTCGTTGTAGACGCTCCAATCGTCGTAATCGTCGCTGCGATAGACCAGGGGGTGGGTTTCTTCGTAGGTTCCGCCGGGCAAGGAGTTGCCGCTCCACACGTCGAAGTAGTCCACCATCAGCCAGCGGCCGAAGGAGTTGGGGTGCTGGCTGGCGAGCAGGGTGATGGAGATGGTGTGGCTGGCGTCGGGCAGGTTGTTGAAGGTAACGGCCGTGACGTCATCGTCGCGGCTGTACAATTCAATGATCCCCTGGCTGACGCCATCTATGAAGACCTCCGCCTGCCCGCCGCGGAAGTTGGTGGCAAACCCGGCCGTCACCCAGGTCCCGTCAAAGTCCAGGCTGACCCAATCGCCGGGGGTGCTGGTGATGATGTACTGGCCGTCGCTGGCGCGGAAGACCTCTTCGGTGCGGTCCCAGGTGGATGGGGCGATGGGATAGGGACGGCCGTTGTAGCGCACGGCCGTATCCTCTTCTTCAAGCCGCGTAAACACCTGCGCCGGTGGCGGCGGCGTCTGCGGCGAAGTGGCCGGGGTGATCATGGCGTCCAGCGTCGGCTCGTTGCGGTAGTCGCGGATTTTTAGCATGTGCAACCCCGGCCCCAATCCCTCGAAGGAGTGGGTGATCGTGGGGGCCGCGCCGGTGTAGATGTCGTAGTAGCCCTGGAACACCTCGTCAATGTAGATGGCGACTTCGTCAGAGCGGAAGTAATCGAACGCCTGATAGGTGACGCTGTCGCCGGTGAACGGGAACCAGGCTGTCGGTTCGCCGCTGCCGGTTTCGATGTACATGCCGCCGCTGGCGTTGACGTTGGCGACGGCGTCCCAACCGCCGCTGCGCAGGACACGGCCGTTTAACTCCTCAAACACCCCGTCCGGCAGGGCGCT
>CALFEW010000864.1 GCA_937958365.1 uncultured Chloroflexota bacterium
TGTGTGTTTTCCAGAGGTAACGCCGACTGAAAACTGGTCACTGAATACTGATTACGACGGCTAGTACCCTTTTCCCGGTCAGGAAGTGGCCGGGGGGCATGTATAATGGGCAGGCAGTGGGTGAGGATGGGGTGCGAAACGGCCGTGCATCCTCACCAAATTTCACTCGCTATGTATGGTTATGGAGCGGGCGTCCGATTAGAATAAGCCATGATGGACCGAAACTACCGGCAAGAACTACGGGCTGATTCCAGCCAACTCATTCTCCCTATCATCACCCTGCTCGCCATATCTTTTGGCCTGGTAGGGGTTCTGGCAGCGGATGATTGGGCCAGCAGTTGGCCGTACATGGTCTATGGCATCCTGGGAACAATCGGCGCGTCGTTGGCCTGGCGGTTCATTAAGCAAGGCAAACAAGGAGTTGGCGGTTCCCTCTTTGTCGGCCTGCACCTCGTCATGCTGACGATGGTTTTAGTCCATGCATACCAACCAGGCGTCACCGGGCCATTACCTTACGTATATGGCCTTTTTATTTTTGTCAGCAGCATGATTGTGCAGCCCAGCGCCGGCTTTTGGACCTGGTTTTGGTCTACCGTGCTGATGAGCGTGGGGATTGGCTATTTGGCGGGAGGGGGAGTCGGCAGCTTTGCCACCTATACGCCGGTCATCTTGCTCAATTTTTTGGTAGCGGTGGTGGCTTACTTTTCGGCGGTGGAATGGCAAACGGCCGTTGAATCCACCAGCTACCTGCACCGGCGTGTGCAGCAACGGCGCGATGAACTCTTCAATATGCAGGAAGAGCTAAGCCTGACCAACGCTCGCCTGCAATTTCTTAACGACCAGCTTGATCTGGCCCGCAAAGCAGCCGAAAATGAACGAGATTTGCGCACCCGATTTATGAACAACGTCAGCCATGAATTGCGCACTCCCCTCAATTCAATCGTAAATTTCGCGCACATTCTGGCGCTGGGCGGCCGTGGCCCGGTCAGCGATGAACAGAAAGATTATTTGCATCGCGTGGAACAATCCGGCTGGCATCTTTTGGAAATATTGAACGACTTATTGGACATGGCCCAAATTGAATCTGGCGAATTCAAACTGCACCTGGAAACAATTCACCTTTATCAGGTGTGCGAAGAAGCGATGACCAGCACGCGCGGCCTGTTGCTCGACAAAGAAATTGAACTGGTACGCGATTATCCGACCGAATGGCCGTTGGTATCTGTGGACCAGATGCGGCTCAAACAAGCGTTTATCAATCTCTTGGGCAACGCGGCTAAATATACGGAAAAGGGGCATATTGCCATGCGCGTCCAACCGAACGGCCGTGTCGTCAAAATTATCGTTGAAGACACAGGCATCGGGATTGCGCCGGAGTTCCACGAAACGATTTTTAAGGAATTTCGCCAGATTGACGAAACGGCCGCGCGCAAACGCATCGGGACCGGCCTGGGGTTGCCCATCACGAAGCACCTGATCGAACGCCACAACGGTTCCATCGCCGTGGAAAGCGCGATTGGTCAGGGCAGCAAGTTCATCATTACTTTGCCCATTTACACGCCCAACTAGCCGTAGCCAGCCCAATTCCCCACGCCGCGAGCCGTATTTCGGTTAACGGCCGTCCAGGTTGGAAAATCAGGGCTGTTTTGATACACTCCTCGTTATGACTTCTCTTGTAGACGCTTACATTGTTGTTGTTGAAGATGATCCCAACGCGCTGCTCGTCACGATGGACCTGTTACGTTTGAATGGGGCCGAGCATTGTTATGCCAGCAAAAGCGTGGATGCAGCCCTCTCCTATGCCGAAAAACTACCCCGTGTTGATTTATTCCTGGTAGACATCAATATGCCGGGCAAGAGTGGTTTTGAGATGTTGGAGGGAGTACGGGCAAACGGCCGTCTGGCCGCCGCCAAAGTAGTCGCCATTACCGCCGGGACGTTTGCCGAAGACGTGGCCAAGGCCCGCAGCGCCGGTTTTGACGGTTTCATGAGCAAGCCACTCAAAACGACGGTGTTTGGCCCGCAGTTGCAGCGTATTCTGGCCGGAGAAGCCGTTTGGGATTGGCGCTGACTGTATTCTGACCCATCAGTTGGAGGCGTAGTGGTTAAAAGGAAGCAGTTCGTTTCCCAATTTGCCCAGGTAGCCGTCTGGCGATGGACACGGCCGTCGCTCCCCCACCTGATCCTCGCCCTCTTTTTTCTCTTTTTTACTCTGGGGTGCAGCCTGCTAAACCGTAACGCCGAGCCGCCGGCCGCGGAAGAACAGGCGGCCACCCAACTCACCCTGGTTTGCAGCGAAGAATGCGCCCGCCGCGGCCAATGCGGCCAGACCACCGACGGCCGTTCCGTCATCTTAGGCCACCCCGAACGCCCGGTCGTCACCGGCCATCAGATGATTTTCGCCGCCGACGCCGCCTTCCCCATGGTTGGAACCAGCAACCAGCGCCTGCAAATCATGGCCACCAGCGAACAGTTCGACCACACCTTTTACCTGCTCACTCGCCCGGAAGACGGCCGTTCCGGTTGGGTCGCCGGGTGGTGCGTTGTGCCCTGAATGAATTGTCGATAGTTAATGGTCAATGGTCAATTGTCAACCATTGACCATTGACCATTGACTATTAGCCATTGATTATTGACCATTCTCCACGAACTCCTGGCGGCTCAAGAAGCCGGTGAATCTGTTGTCCTGGCGACTGTGGTGAAGGCGCGTGGTTCTGTGCCGCGCCACGCCGGGAGCAAGATGCTGGTTTATGGTAACGGCCGTACCAACGGCACCATCGGCGGCGGCGAACTGGAAGCCCGCGTCGTGACGGCCGCTCTGGAAATGCTCGCCGCTTCGTTCCCACCGCCCCGCGTGATTCCCTACGCCCTGGTAGACCCGGCCCGCGGCGACCCCGGCGTATGCGGCGGCGAAATGGAGGTTTATCTGGAAAGCTATCAACCCCCGGCCACCGTCCTGGTTATTGGCTGCGGGCACGTGGGGCAGGCAGTGGCCGGACTGGCCCATTGGCTGGGCTACCGCGTCATCGTCACCGATGACCGCGCCGAACTTGCCACGCCCACCCACATCCCGGAAGCCGATGTTTACCTGCCCGGCGCATTCGACGATGTGTGGCCCCAGATCACCATTACCCCCACCACCCACGTCGTCGTCGTCACCCGCAACGCCGGTTTAGACCAGTATATTTTGTCCCATCTGGCCCCCACCCGCGCCCCCTACATCGGCGTGATGGGCAGCCGGCGGCGCTGGGCGGAAACGCAGCGGCTGCTGCGGGAAAGCGGCCTGCCGGAAGCCGATCTGGCCCGCTTCCATTGCCCCATCGGCCTGGAACTCCACGCCGAAGACCCGCAAGAAATCGCCGTCAGCATCATGGCCGAGATCATCAAATTTCGCCGCGACAAGCGGGCCTAATACCCGTATTCCGAAGTCCGTGTGCCGTATTCCGATGGCGGTCGCCAGAGGCAGCGCCGTACAGATTACCAGACACGAGCGACAGGGCGCATGGTCATTCACGCCTTACGCCAGTTCTTATGACAGTTGTCACTTGTAACAGTCCCATAATTTTAAGATACTACACCCATGAACCAGCAAACCAAGTTTATCCAACGGTATGAAACCCCCACTCGAGTGGCTGACGCGCTGGCGCTGCTGGCCCAATACGGCCGTGCTGCCCGCCTGGTCGCCGGTGGGACGGACCTCTTATTGGAATTGGAACGTGGACAACGGCCGGACGTTGACGTTCTGATAGATGTGACCCGCATTCCTGGCCTGAACCAGATCACGCAAGACGCAAACGGCCGTATCCACCTCGGCCCGCTCGTCACCCACAACCAGGTCATCGCTTCGCCGCTCATCGTCGAGCAGGCGCTGCCGCTGGCCCAGGCGTGCTGGGAAGTGGCCTCGCCGCAGTTGCGCAACCGGGCCACCGTCGCCGGTAACGTCATCACTGGCAGCCCGGCCAACGACACCATCTCGCCGTTGTGGGCTTTGGGCGCCAGCGTCACCCTGGCCTCCACCGCCGACGGTGCGCGAACTGTGCCCTTAGCCAGGTTTTACACCGGCGTGCGCCGCAATGTCATGCGCCCGGACGAAATGCTGGTAGACATCAGCTTTCCGCCCATGGCGGCCAGCGCCCGCGGCGTGTTTGTGAAGCTGGGCCTGCGGCGGGCGCAGGCTATTTCGGTGGTGCATCTGGCCCTCATCCTGGACTTTGCCGCCGACGGCCGTACCGTCAGCGCCGCCACCATCACCCAGGGCAGCGTCGCGCCAACGATTATCTCCACCCCGGCGGCCGAATCTTTCCTGGTGGGCCAACAACTCACCGACGAGACCATCGCCGAAGCGGCGCGGCTGGCGGCAGCCACGCCCACGCCCATCACCGACGTGCGCGGTCCGGCCGAATATCGCACAGAGATGATCCGCGTGCTGACCAAACGGGCGCTCACGGCTTTGCGCGAAGGGCAGGAGCGGGTCAATTGGCCGCAAGGCCCCACCATGTTGTGGGGCGACACCGGCGGTGTCTACCCGACCGGTGACGCCTTTGCCGCCAGCCACGACGCCCACACGGCCATCACGGCGACGGTGAATGGGAAAACGGTAACGGCCGTGGGCGGCGTGCATAAAACCCTGCTCCACTGGCTGCGCGACGCCGGTCTGCTGACCGGCACGAAGGAAGGGTGCGCCGAAGGTGAATGCGGCGCTTGCACGGTCATCCTGGACGGCATGGCCGTGATGTCTTGTCTGGTTCCTGCGCCGCGGGCGCATGGGGCAAACATCGTCACCATCGAAGGGCTGGCCGGGCCAAACGGGGACGACGCGCTGCATCCGCTGCAAGCCGCGTTTGTGGAGACGGGCGCGGTGCAGTGTGGTTACTGCATTCCCGGCTTCCTCATGTCCGGGGCCATGCTGCTGGCGGAAAATCCGCAGCCAGACCTGGCGCACATTCAACAGGCGTTTACCGGCAATTTGTGCCGTTGTACTGGATATTACAAAATCATTGAGGCGGTGGAGAAAACGGCCGTAGCCGCCTGACACCCACTGCCGATTGGAGGCATCTCATGAGGCTAGACAAAAAACGAGAAGAAGAAATTGCCCAACGCAAAGGCATGACCGGCCGCACGATCATCGCCAGCATCTGGCTGCTGATTTCCATCGTCCTGAGCTACTTTCTGCTCAGTTACCTGATCGCGCAGGATTACCTGAGCTTGAACATTTTTTACCAATGGGGCGTGCCTCGTGCTGTCCCATCGTGGGTGTTTCTCATTGTGTTGATCCTGATCGTGGTGGGCATCATGCAGTTCTTCCTGTTTATCGGCTTTATGCTGGCCAGCCCCGAAGGTCGCCGCCGCAGTGGCACACCATCGCTGTACTCCCGCACGAAAGACCCCTTTGACGATGAGAGTGGACGAGGTTAACGTGAATACTACCCTGGCACAATCCCTCCCGCGCGTAGACGCCGCGGGTAAAGTCACCGGGCAGGCCGCCTATCCAGGCGACCTGACACCGGACAATTTGTTGTTTGGCAAAGTATTATTCAGCGGCCAGCCGCACGCCCGCATGGTGGCGATGGACACAGCGGCGGCCGAGGCTGTGCCCGGCGTGGTGGCTATTTTCACCGCCGCCGACGTGCCGGTGAACGGTTATGGCCTGGGCGTGCCCGACCAGCCGGTGCTGGTGGGGCTGGGCGGCAACAAGCAGGGCGATGACGTAAGCCTGTGGGAAGGCGACCATATCGCCGTGATTGTCGCCGAGACGGAAGAGGCGGCGGCGCTGGCCCGCGACCTGATCCAGGTGACGTGGGAACCGCTGCCGATCATCACCGATATGTTTGAGGCGATGCGCGATGAGGTGGTGCTGCATCCCTGGCACGGCAGCAATATCCTGAAGAAGTACCAGATTCGTAAAGGAAATATGGACGACGGTTGGGCGGCGGCTGACGTGGTGATTGAAGGCGAATATAAGCTGCCTTACCAGGAACACGCCTATTTGCAGCCGGAAGCCGGGGTGGGTTATGTGGATGAAGACGGCCGTATCACCATCGCCATCGCCGGGCAGTGGACGCATGAAGACCAGGAACAGATTGCCCATTCCCTGAACCTGCCGCTGGAGCAGGTGCGGGTAATTTACCCGGCGATTGGTGGCGCGTTTGGCGGCCGTGAGGACATGTCTTTGCAGATTGTGCTGGGGCTGGCGGCCATGCGCCTGCACGAACGGGGCATTGACCGGCCTATCCGCATTACCTGGAGCCGCGAGGAAAGCATCATCGGCCACCACAAGCGGCACGAGGCGGTGGTGAAGACGACATGGGGGGCGACAAAAGAGGGGATGATTACGGCCGTTTCCGCCGAAGTCTTCATGAACAGCGGCGCGTATACCTACACCAGCCCCAAAGTGCTGGGCAACTTCCATCTGATGGTCACCGGCCCCTACGAAATCCCCAACGCCCACATAGACAGCTACGCCATCACCACCAACAACGTGCCCGGCGGCGCATTCCGCGGTTTTGGCGGCCCGCAAGGCGCTTTCGCCGCCGAAAACCAGATCAACAAACTGGCCGAAGCCCTGGGCATGGACCCGGTGGACATCCGCCTGAAAAACGCGCTCACGGAAGAAAGCCTGCTGACGGTGCAAACGCACATGCCCAAAGGCGTCAGCCTGAAGGAAGTGATCGCTCGCTGCGCCCAGGAAGCAAACTGGAATAACGAGCAGTTAACCGTGAACAATGAGCAATTAACCGGCGCCAGCGGCGGGTTTGCCAGCATCCAATCCCTGATCCCCAATCCCCAATCCCTAAAGAAAGGGCGCGGTTTTGCCTGTTCGTTTAAGAACGTTGGCTTCTCGTTTGGCGCGCCGGAAAGGTGCCAGGCGATCATTGAGTTGTATGGCACGGGCGAGATCGAGAAGGTGATTTTGCGCCACGCGGCGGCCGAGGTGGGGCAGGGCACGCACACGGCGCTGAAGCAAATGGCGGCCACGGCCGTTGGCGTAGACATATCCCTGGTGGAATTAGACATGTCCGACACGGCCCGCACCGGCAATTCCGGCTCCGTTTCCGCCTCGCGCATGACCTTTATGGCCGGGAACTCCATCCGGCAGGCAGCGGCCAGGGCGTTGGAAAAGTGGGCCAACGAAGAGCGCCCGGCCATCGCCTTCGAGACATACTATCCACCCCGGACGCAGCCGTATGACCCGGAAACGGGCGTGTGTATGCCCAATTTCTCCTATGGCTACGTGGCCGAAGCCGTAGACCTGACGGTAGACGTGGAGACGGGACACATTACCATAGACCGGGTGATCTGCGCCAACGACGTGGGTAAGGCCATTAACCCGATGTTGGTGCAGGGGCAAATTGAAGGCGCGGTGGTACAGGCGCATGGTTATGCGTTGATGGAGAACTTGCAGTTGAAAGACGGCCGTATCCTCAACCCCTACCTCAGCCAATACCTCATCCCCGGCATCAAAGACGTACCGACGAAAGTTGAATCCATCATCATGGAAGTGCCGGACCCCATTGGCCCCTGGGGCGCGCGCGGCATGGCCGAAATGCCCTTCCTGCCGCTGGCTCCGGCCATCGTCGCCGCCCTGCACGACGCGACCGGCGTCTGGTTCGACGAAATCCCCCTGCTGCCGTATAAGGTGGTGCAGAAACTGCGCGCTCATGGGATCGGCGGGTAGACGTAAACCGTAATCCGTATTCCGTATTCCGTAAGCCGTCATCGGAATACGGAATACGGATTACGGAACACGGACTACGGAACACGGCATGTTATTCCCCGACCATTTAGTCATCATCCGTGGCGGCGGCGACCTGGCGACAGGGGTGGCCTACCGACTGCATAAGGCGGGTTTCCCGGTGATTGTGCTGGAGTTGGCACGGCCGTTAGTCATTCGGCGGCGGGTGGCGCTGGCAACGGCCGTACTCGAAGGCCACGTCACCATCGAAGACCTGCACGGCCAACTTGTACACTCGCCGCAAGAAGCCCTGTCCCTGGCCCCCACCGGAACCATCCCCGTCCTCATCTCCCCCCAACTTCACAATTCACAATTCACAATTCACAATTCACAATTCACCGTTATAGACGCCCGTCTCGCCAAACGCAACATAGACACCCACATCCACCAGGCCCCTCTCGTCATCGCCCTCGGTCCCGGCTTCACCGCCGGGGTAGACTGCCACGCCATCATCGAGACGATGCGCGGCCACTCGTTGGGACGGGTGATCTGGCAGGGTCCGGCGCTGCCCAACACCGGCACGCCCGGCATCATCGGCGGCAAGGGAGCGGAACGAGTGCTGCGCGCTCCGGCCGATGGCCCGGTAAATTGGCGACTGGAGATTGGCGATTGGGTCGCTGAGGGCGAGGTGATTGGCGAAGTGGCCGGGCTGCCGGTGGCCGCGCCGTTTGCCGGGGTGATTCGCGGGTTGATTGCGCCGGGAACGGCCGTCACCCACAGTCTCAAAATCGGCGACGTAGACGCCCGCGCCGACGTAGACGCCTGTTTCACCATCTCCGACAAAGCCCTGGCAATCGGCGGCGGCGTATTAGAAGCGATTCTCGTTTATCTAAACCAACGTTAGAACCAGGACACGACGAGGTTCCCCTCTTCTGGCCTTGTCTTAACCCCAATCCGCAGAGACGTTCAAGGCAAATCCAAAGAGACCTTTGGCCTCTGCGTCGAGTTTGTGGATAGCTACCAAAGGAGAATGCGCAGTGAAATCGAGGTTGCTCTGGTTGTCGTTTCTAATAGACCTCATGTTGATCGCCGGCTATCTGTGGGGCAGTTATTATTTTTCCAGCCTCATGATAGATCGCCCTACCATGACGTTGGCGCAGTCGCAGGCGGAAATGGCGACGGTCTTGCCGTCGCTGGACCTGCCAACGCCGGAAGAGGTTTCCATCCCGGCCGGCGACGTAACGCTGGCCGGTTTTTATTACGACAACGAATTGGACGGCCGTTGCGCCGTGCTGCTGCTGCATGGATATACCGGCACACGTTACGCAGCGCTGCAATACGCCCCCTTGTTTTGGGACCGGGGCTGCGACCTGCTGGCCTACGACGCGCGCGGCCACGGGGCCAGCACGCCCGCCTACCACACCTACGGCTACCACGAAAAACAAGACGCCAAAACCGCTTATGAATGGCTGCTGGCGCGCAGCGGTTTGCAGCCGTTCCAGGTTGGCCTTACCGGCGTTTCTTACGGCGCGGCCACGTCTTTGCAAGCCGCGCCGCTGCTGCCCGGCGCAGCCTTCATCATCGCCGATTCGTCTTACCAGGACATGCGCAGCATCATCACCTATCAGGCGGTGGAGATGTTTGGCGGATGGGTGAAACTGTTTTTGCCGGGGGCCATTTTCTTCGCCCAACAGCGGGCGGATTTTGTGATGGGTGAGGTATCGCCGCAAACGGCCGTTACCCAAACCACCATCCCCATCTTCCTCATCCACGCCAGAGGGGATGGTTTTACGCCCTACACTCACTCTGAAACGATTTACGGCCGTAGCAACCAAAGCACCACCCAGCTAGAAATCACCGATTGGGGCGCCGAGCATGGCATGTCCATCTTTGCCGATCCAGACGCTTTCGCGGCGCTGGTGGATGGTTTCCTGAGCGAATATGCCCCGGATTTTGGACTGAGCAGTGGACGGTAATCTTCTGCTGGCGGCTTTTGGCCTGGGTAAACGGCCAGAATTGGTCGCCATCGTCGGCGGTGGCGGCAAAACCAGCCTGATGTTTGCCCTGGCGCGCGCCTGGCCTGGCCG